>JAKEFB010000045.1 GCA_022616275.1 Chloroflexota bacterium | reverse complement strand
TCGGCCCAGGCCCGCCCCACGCCGACCAGGATCAGGGCAATACCCAGTATCTGGCTTTGCAGCACGATCCGGGCGCTGCGCCACCAGCCATCGCCGGCAATCACCAGCCCGACCAGCCCAGGCAGAATAAACCACACGCCCAGGCTCCGGGCCATGCCTGTCATTGTCAATGGCCAGGGCCAGAGACGAATCATTAGCCCAGGCAGGAGAAAGAGAGTCAGGCCGGTGGCCAGGATGATTACGCCTACCACGGCCAGCGCCAGCCGGGCCGTCGCCGGGATGGCTACGTCGGCCGGGTCGGCCACGCCGCTATTGGTCCGCCGGTTGTTCAGCCACAGGGCCGGGACGATCAGCGGCGTGGTCAGGTAAAGGCCGGCCCAGGCAATAAAGGCGACGTTGTCAAGGTTGAAGCAGTCCCAATAGAGCAGCGTGACCAGGCCCAGGCCGCTGGCAAAGACGAAGATGGGTAGAAAGCCGGCGGCGACGTGGCGCCAGCGCCGGGCCAGCGCCACCCGGCTAAAGAAATAAGCGCCCGAAAGATAGCCGGCGCCCATCAATAGCGCCGTCATCGGCGGGTTAAGCGTCCAGGCAAACAACTCGGCCGTCCGGTTGGGAAAGAGGTAGAGAATGACAAAGGCAGCCAGCAGAAACGGCACCAGGGCGACCGAAATCCAGCGGGTGATGGGCAAGACACGATCGTCACGCCGCGCCGGTTGGGGGGCTATGCGGCTGCTGCTCGTGTTGAATACGTTAATCATTGGCGCTCTCCTTTTGAATCCTTAGCAGCGAAGCAACAGAACTGTACTGTCTAACTTTATATCAGAAGCGCCCCGGCCGTACATCGTGGAAAGTACTTAATTGCGCTGACCGGCCGGTACTTAAATTTTACAACTTCCTGACTTTGGTCATGACTTTTCTCTAACTTTAGTCAGGGGTAGGGGCCTAACTATTTTCGCCGCTAAAACCTGTCTTCAGGTAGTGTTCAAAATCACCCGTTTTGCCTACCCTTCCAGTAGAAGTTTACAGGCGTGGGAGACCCCATACGCCGGCGTTGGCTTTCCCTTAGAGTGAGAGCGAGGATGATTCTATGACAAGCCGAAACCTCCTGCGATATACGATAATGACGTTGCCCTTGACGTTTTTCTTGTTGCTCTTTGGCCTGGTTGTCTGGCCAACGGAAGCCACCTGGACCATCGAGCGTATCCCTTCAGGCTCAATCATTACTGTCAATACGACCGACGACGAATTGAATAGTGACGGCGACTGCTCGCTGCGGGAAGCTGTCCGTTCAGCCAACCTGAATAGCGCGGTAGATGGCTGCCTGGCGGGTAGTGGAGCCGACACCATCAACATTCCCGCCGGGACGTATGAGCTGTCCATTGCCGGCAATGGAGAAGACGCGGCTCTCACCGGAGATTTAGATCTGGCAGAGGATGTGACCGTTGAAGGGAGTACCGCGGCCGCTACCCGCCTGGACGCCTCTTTTGATGACCGTATCTTCCACGTCCAGTCCAGTGTTCAGGCCACCTTCAGCGATATAGCCATCATAGGCGGGCAGGAGTTAAGCTTCGGTGGTGGCGGGCTGATGACCAATGCGAATAGCCGCGTCCAGATCAACGACAGCCTGATCATATCCAACACCGCCCGATCTGGTGGGGGGATTATCAACGCCGGCATCATGACCATCACCCATAGCACCATCGCTACCAACACCGCCACTATCGACACCGGCGGGGGCATCGTGACCGGCTCTGGGGCCAGCATAACCCTGGTCAATAGCACGGTCCGTAACAACCAGGGGGTGGCCGGTGGCGGCCTGTCCACCTTTAATGGCACGATCACCGTTATTGCCAGCACCATCAGCGACAACGACGATACCAGCCCCCTCGCCAGCGGTGGGGGTATCCGCGCCGTCGGCGGCAGCAACATTTCCGTGATCAACAGCACCGTTAGTGGCAATCATAGCCCTTTTGGTGGCGGCGGTATTTACGCCTTTAGCGGTTCTGTTATCAATCTGTATAACGCCACCATTGCCAATAACAGTACTGACGGCAGTGGGGGTGGATTAAATACGAACTCAGCCACTACCAATATGCACAACAGCATTCTGGCTGATAATTCCGGCCCGACGGACCCCGACTGCGCGGCCGTGATCAACTCCCTGGGCTACAACCTGATTGAAACAGATACCGCTGCCTGTGTGATTAACGGCAATCAAACCGGTGTGCTGACCCTTGTGGACCCGGCGCTTGGCCCCTTACAAGACAATGGCGGCTCCACGTATACCCAGGCCTTGGTAGGCGCCAGTCCGGCCATCAACGGCGGCAACCCGGCCGGTTGTACTGATCCCGCTAGCCAGCCATTAACTACCGACCAGCGTGGTTTTTCCCGCCCGGTAGGCGCTGTCTGCGACATAGGAGCCTATGAAGCCAGCACCTCTATCTATCTACCCCTGGTTATCCGCGAATAACAAGGGGTGGCCTCATTCAATTTGCCCGCCTGGGGCGGGGGTGTACAATGGCTATATGAGTCAAACGGCCGTGGAAGTGGCGTGGCTGGGGCAGGTGGAATATGGCCTGGCCTGGGAGCGGCAGAAGGCGCTGGCGGCCGGGCGGGCGGCCGCGCCGGATTTGCCGGATAGGCTGTTGTTGTTGGAGCACCCCCACACCTACACCCTGGGGCGGCGCGGCCGCCTGGAGCACCTGCTGCTGGACGAGGCTGAACTGGCCCGGTTGGGGATTGCCCTCTACCAGGCTGACCGGGGCGGCGACATTACCTACCACGGACCAGGCCAACTCGTCGGTTACCCCATTTTGGACCTGAAGCGGCTGCACCGTGAGCGCGGCCTGCCCCACCCGGACCTGCACCTGTACCTGCGGGAACTGGAGGAGGTGATTATCCAGACCCTGGCCGGCTTTGGTCTGGCCGGGGTGCGTTACCGGCCCTATACCGAGGTCTGCGTGGAGCCGGCCGCCGGCCCGCGCAAAATTGCTGCCATTGGGGTGAAGGTGACCAGCCGGGGGATCACTTACCACGGCTTTGCCCTGAACGTGGCCCCAGACCTGGCTTATTTTGAGGGGATTGTCCCCTGCGGCATTCACGAATACGGCGTCACCAGCCTGGCAGCTTTAACCGGCCGGCCGCCGGCCGTGAGCGATGTCCTGCCCGCCTTGGTGGCTGCTTTCGGCCAGGTGTTGGGCATCGAGCGGTATTACCACCCTGACGAGTTTGAGGCGTTGCGCCTGGCCGGCTACGAGATGGGCTTCAAGTGGGTAGAAAGCGGCCCGCTGGTCCGCAGCAGCTACCGGGCCGAGCAGCAGGTAGCGGCGTTGTCAACGATGTTTCAGGCCGGCGATACCTGATCAGGGGACAGGGAGACAGGGTAAAAAATTGACAGTTGGTGGCGCGATTTGTCAAATCGTGTAGGAGTAAACCTTGTGGCCGGCCGGTTCGCGTGCTAAGATACTATCAGAAGGGAGACCATGAACCAGGAAAATACAACCTCATCGTCTAGCCAGCCCGCCCCGGCCGCCAATTACTGGCTGGCCCGCTGGTGCTGGCAATGGCTGCAAGCGTTGCTGGCCCGGCTGCGGCTGGCGCTGCGGCAGCGCCGCCACAAGCTGGCCCGCCGCCTCTTGGGTCTGCTCTCGGCCGGGTTGCTGGCCTTTTCCCTGGGGTTGCCGCTGCTCAGGCCGGGTCCGGCCGTCTCCCACGTTCCACGATCATCACCCCTGGTTGCCCCGGCAATGCTCCACGAAGCGTCGGGTTCTCTGCTTTATTTGCCACTCATACGCCGGGGGGGCTGGCCGGGAACCATTGACCTGGGGCTGCTGGGCAACGATGGGGCGACGATTTTTGGGGCAAACAATAGTGACGTGAGCGGCGAGTCGGTCAGCGAGGCAGGGGACGTCAACGGCGACGGCTACGACGACCTGCTTATTGGCGCCCTTCCGGCCGACGGGCCGGCCAACAGTCGCCCTGCCGCCGGGGAAAGCTATCTGGTCTTTGGCGGCCCGGCCCTGCCGGCGACGGTTGACCTGGCTGCGCTGAGCCCGGCCGGCGTCACCCTCTTCGGAGTGAACGACTATGACTTCAGCGGCTGGTCGGGCAGCGGGGTGGGGGACGTCAACGGCGACGGCTACGACGACCTGCTCATCGGGGCGCCTTATGCCGATGGGCCGGCCAACAGCCGCTACAACGCCGGAGAAAGCTACCTGGTCTTTGGCGGCCCGGCCCTGCCGGCGACGATTGACCTGGCTGCGCTGGGTCCGGCCGGCGTCACCCTTTACGGCGCGGACAGCATGGACTTCAGCGGCGCATCGGTCAGCGGGGCAGGGGACGTCAACGGCGATGGCTACGACGACTTGCTCATCGGGGCGCTGTTCGCCGACGGGCCGGCCAACAGCCGTCCCTTCGCCGGGGAGAGTTATCTGGTCTTTGGTAGCTCGGCGTTGCCGGCGACGATTGACCTGGCCGCGCTGGGCCCGGCCGGCGTCACCCTCTTTGGGGCTCGCAACTGGGTCAGCAGCGGCGCATCGGTCAGCGGGGCGGGGGACGCCAACGGCGACAGCTACGACGACCTGCTTATTGGCGCCCCTGCGGCCGACGGGCCGGCCAACAGCCGCGAGGATGCCGGCGAAAGCTACCTGGTCTTCGGCCGTTCCTCGTGGCCGGCCAGCATAGACCTGGCGGCGCCCGGTGCGGCCGGTGTCACCCTCTTCGGAGTGAACAGCGGTGACGTCAGCGGCGCATCGGTCAGCGGGGCGGGGGACACCAACGGTGACGGCTACGACGACCTGCTCATCGGGGCATGGGAGGCCGACGGACCGGCCAACAGCCGTGACTATGCCGGCGAAAGCTACCTGGTCTTTGGTAGCTCGGCCCTGCCAGCAACGATTGACCTGGCCGCGCTGGGCCCGGCCGGCGTCACCCTCTTCGGCGTGGACAATTATGACTACAGCGGCTGGTCGGTCAGCGAGGCAGGTGACGTCAACGGCGACGGCTATGGCGACCTGCTCATTGGGGCGTGGAAGGCCTACGGGCCGGCCAACAGCCGCCCCTTCGCCGGGGAGAGCTACCTGGTCTTCGGCGGTCCGGCCTTGCCGGCGACGATTGACCTGGCCGCGCTAGGCCCGGCCGGCGTCATCCTCTTCGGAGCGAACAGCGATGACTGGAGCGGCCGGTCGGTCAGCGGGGCAGGGGACGCCAACGGCGATGGCTACGACGACCTGCTCATCGGGGCGATTAGGGGTGACGGGCCGGCCAACAGCCGCCCCGGAGCCGGAGAGAGCTATCTGGTGCTGGGCCGGCCGGGCGCCTTACCGCCATTCTCGCCTTGACACCTTCCCACACTCCTTAGGCCACGCCGACACTCATCGCACGGTTCTCTATCCACTTTTATACCCCCCATCTATACCTGGTTACATAGACCAGGATCATGACTTCCTATAAAACTGCTGGTAGCTGAAGGCTGATAGCTAAAAGCTGAAAGCTGATAGCTAAAAGCTGAAAGCTGACAGCTACTTCTTGGAGGTATTCATGACCTTTCCAGCAGCCGGAAATGGGATGGGGTCGCAGACACGGGAGAGAGTGGATAGGTTGGCGCTGGACCCGCAGGAACCGGAGATCTGGTTTCAGCGAGCCCGCCAGGCGCGGACATTGTCAGAAGCGCTGCTGTACCTGAACCAGGTCTATGCTCTCGACCCTCAGTACCTGGCGGCGCGGCAGATGAGTTATCGGGCGCTGTGGCGTTTGTTGGAAGAGGAGCCGTTCCTGGCCTACCAGGGTGAGACAGACCAACTGTATCGGGTGTGGAGCAGCTTGAATTTAGAGCTGATCGTGCCCAAAGATCGCGCGGCCGTGGAACCTTATCCCCCGCCGGAGACGAAGCCGCTGACGCCTGTCTTTACCTTCCTGCGCTGGACGGCCGTTGGCCTGATTCCGGCCGGATTGGGCGCGCTGTTCCTGGCCCCGGCCACGGCCGTTTGCGCCCTCCTTGTTTATTACCACTATCGTTTAAACCCGGCCGATCAGACCCGTATTGTCGTGGTCTTGTTCTGGGCGGCCGTGCTCTGGATGGCAGCGGTTTTCTTAAGCTTGCTGTTTGTGATTCATGTCATTGCCTAACTTAAACCTCCCGGAGGTTCAAGCGGTAGACCGCCAACCTCCCGGAGGTTGCGAACCTCCGGGAGGTTAAGTCCCATGCTCACGCGTGCTTTGTACTTAGGCGCTGGCTGGTTTGTCGTCAGCCTGGTGGTGACGTTGCTGGCTGGCCCGCGCCTGCGCCGGGGCCACTTCCTGTTGTCGCTGGCCTGGCTGTTCATCGTCCTGCTGGTGGGTGATCTGTGGGCCATCCTAACTTTTGGCGTGCCGGCCGAAATGCTTGCCCTCACCGCGGTGGCCCTGGTCTTCGGTTTATGGTGGATCTATTCGTTCCGTGATTGGAACGCTTTTGGCCAGGTGACCTGGACCATGACGGTGCTGACAACGGCCCTCTTCATCGTTTACGCCTTTAGCGTTACCGCCTTTTCCCCGCTCAATGCGCTCTCTTTTCTCCTGGCCATGATTTTCTTTTTCGTCGAGGCCATTGCCCTATTACTCGCGCTGACCCACACCTACGAGGGGCTGGACGTCACCTGCCGCCGGCGCTGGCGCCGCCGCCCCGACCGGTTTGACCCGGTTCCTGGTTACACGCCAATGGTGTCGCTGCACGTGCCAACCTACAACGAGCCGCCGGAAGTGGTCGAAGCCGCCCTGCGCTCGCTGGCGCAATTGGATTACCCCAACTACGAGGTCCTGGTCATTGACAACAACACACCGGAGGAGCAGACCTGGCGGCCTCTGGAAGCGATTTGCCGCCAGTTAGGCCCCCAATTCCGCTGTATTCACCTGGATAACTGGCCCGGCTATAAATCAGGCGCGCTGAATTTTGCCCTGACTCAGACAGCGCCCGAGGCCGAGATCATCGGCAGTATTGACGCCGACTACCAGGTAGCTCCCTCTTTCCTGCGCGAACTTGTGCCGGCCTTTGCTGACCCAGGCGTGGCCTTTATTCAGACGCCGCAGGATTACCGTGATTACGAAGGCGACCCCTACCGGGAAGCGGTCTATTACAGCTACCGCTACTTTTTTGAGGTTTCCATGCCCTCCCGCAACGAGCACAACGCCATCATTTTTGCCGGAACGATGGGCTTGATTCGCAAAGCGGTGCTCCAGGAAATCGGTGGCTGGGACGAATGGTGCATCACCGAGGATGCCGAGGCCAGCCTGCGCATTTTGAAGCGCGGCTACCAATCGCTGTATCTCAAGAAATCGTTCGGCCGGGGCCTGATGCCCTTCACCTTTGAAGGGCTGAAAAAGCAGCGCTTTCGGTGGTGCTTTGGCGGGATACAAATTTTAAGGAAGCATTGGGAATCTCTCGTGCCCTGGAGCAGGTTGGTAGACCCGGACAACCAGTTGACGGCCGGGCAGCGTTACTATTACCTGGTTGGCGGTTTGCAGTGGTTTACCGACGTCTTTAACCTGCTGTTTGCCTTCTTCTTGACCCTGGGCGGGATTTTCAGCCTGGTGGAGGCGCGCTACGTCGTCCGGCCGTTGACTGGCCCGCTGTTGATCATGCCGGCCGTCTTTTTATTGCTCCAACTGTGGCGATTTGTCTGGCTATTGCGTTATACGCTGAAATTGACCTGGCGCAAGGCCTTCCAGGCCATGTACAGCTTCTTCAGCCTGGGTTGGGTGGTCACGCTGGCCTGTCTCCAGGGATTGATCCGCTCCGAAGGAGTTTTCCTGCGCACGTCAAAGTCCAGGTCGAGGTCAGAACTGCTGCGGGCGCTGCGGGCCACCCAGTGGGAAACCGGCATCGGGCTGATCTGCCTGGTCGTGGGCATAGCCACCCTCGTCGCTCATCCGCAAATCAGAACGGCCGTCCTGGCGGTTTTACTGGCCTGGGAGGCCAGCCTGTACCTGTCGGCGCCAACCTACAGCCTCCTCAGCGTCCGCCGCCCGGAGAGGGCCGGTAGAGCTGTTACGGATGAGGGGGCGCCCGTTTGGGAGAACCGGGCGGCCCGTTGGGCGCTGGGCCTGGTCATCATTCTGCTGGCCGTTGGGCTGGCCTTACAATTTTTACCGGAGCCGGCCGGAGCGCCGGGTTACGCTCGCTTCCAGCCACCGGAAGTGCCACCGCAGCGTTTGCTGGGGCTGGAGCAGATTCCCCTGGAAGAACGGGCTTTCACGCCGACGCCGGGGCCGACAGAGACGCCCCAGCCAGCGGAAAGCCCGGCGGCGACGGCCACGACGGCCGTGACCCTGACGGTGACGCCGGGTCCGACCGGCCCGGCTACGGGCACAGTACCAGCCACAGCCACGCCGACGCCGCTAGCAGGCACGCCGGCGCCGCCGACGGCAACGGCCGGCACGGCCCCGGCCACCTCTACACCAGCGGTCACCGCCACGCCACCACCACCGACCACGCCGCTACCTCCGACGCCAACACCCCCACCGGTTTCCCCACCGCCGGCAACGAGCGCCACCCCCATTCCGCCAGAACCGTAACGACTCGGCCTCTCTCCCTGCAGCTAGTCTCTAACTATGGCTGGCTTCCCGCCGGGCTACACTCGCTTCCAATTCCTACAACGCCACTTCAAAAGACAACTCTTCAATTGCTGCTTGCATAATCCTCTCCTCCGCCCCACAACCACCGCCCCTGCTCGCCTGGCAGTCCCCGGCCTTGGCTCCCGGCTGGGGCCACCCACACATCCACTATCCAGGCCACGAAACAACACTGAACAAACCCGGCTTAGCCCCGTTCACGGGGCGGCTTCTTACTAGCCCGGCGATTGTATCGCCGGGCGGGTATCGCCGGGCGGCCGCCCATTCCCTTCTACCCATACACTCCCGGCCGGCGTCGCCCCCCATCCGCAAACAACTCCGGCCGCAACCGCCGCAGCGCCTCAATCAACTCTCCAATCCGGCCGCGCCGCTCCAGGTAAGCCACGAATTCCCGCATCTTGTTAAACAGGCTGTCCCCGCCCAGCGCCCCATAGGCGACAGACAACTCCAGGCACACGTCGCGGAACTCGCCCTCGTCCAGGTATTGCCGCAGCAGGCGCACCAACTCCTGGCTGGTCAAACCGGCCTGGTAGCGCCACGTTGGGTCTTCGATATTGCCCAGCAGCGCCTGCACGTCAATTGGCGCTTCCAGCCCCGGCAAAATCTGGTGTGTAGTGCCATGCCGCTCCAGCGTCAGCAGGTGGTTGTAAGGAACAGTCACGCCGGGGTGGCCGGGGATGGGCACGTGCTCTTCCGGCTTCGTCCCGGTGATCGCCTCATGCAGGCTGTCGAAGGTGAAGCGCAGCATAGCCAGGAATTCCCGCCGCCGGCCGGGGCCGCTGATGGCAATGCGAATCGTCTTAGCTTCAATGTCGGCCCGGATCAATGCCTGCATCCCCTCGTAAGCCAGCATCACCCCCGTCCGCCAGGCAATCCCCCTTTGGATTTGCCGGTGCTGCCGGACCATAAACCGGTGCAGAATACTATACGGCAGCACCGCGTAGCGGTACTCGAACTGCAGCGTCCCCCCGTCGTCCCATGCAAAAACCGGCTCCTCCGCCGGCAGCAAGTCAGGAATCAGGTAGCGTTCTCGATCAATCGGATAAGCCAGCTCAAACTTCTCCATCAAGTCCAGGATCAGCCGCTGCCGCTCCAGCGGATACCGCTCGCTGTCCAGCAGCTCCGCCAACTGCCGCCGCTCCAGCACCCCGCCGGCCCGGGCCAGCGCCGGGGCGTTGAGCAGCGCGTAGACTCCCTGTGTCACCCACTCCGGGTTGAGCACGCCGGTGTCCCGCACCCGGTCGTCGTCCTGGAAGTTGAGCACCACCCCCAGGTCGTGCAGGAAGCGGATCAGCGTCCGTTGGGCAGTATCCTCTTCGACACCGGCTTCCCCGCAGAGGCGCTGGTATTCCCGGTAGGGCAGGTAGTCATGGCCGGCGTGCATCGCTTCCAATCGCTCCTTGACCCGCCACCAGGGCGCCGGGAAGGCATCGTTCAGGTGGGGCATGTTCGCCAGGGCCGCGGCCATCGCCTGCTTCAACGCCGCCATCCCTTGCCCTGTGCAGGCCGAGGTGCGGACGAAGCCGGCAATCGTGGGGTACTTGTTCTGCAAGCCCCGCCGGTTGAGGTCCAGGTAATGCTCGTCGGACTTGTTGAGCACGACCAGGATAGGTGAGTCGCCGGCAAAGCTCTGGATCAACGCCAGCCAGTACTCCACCCGGCTTTCCTGCTCCCCCTGCCGGGCGTCCAGGACTAGCAGGTAGAGCGTCCGCCGGGTGATAAAGAACTGGTGCGTGGCGTGCATGATCTCCTGGCCGCCGAAGTCCCAGATGTTGAGTTGTAGTTGTGTGGTTGTGTGGTTATGTGGTTGTGTCAGGGGGAAGGGCCAGCGGTAGGTGGCGATGCCTTTGGTCTGGGCTTCGTCAGGGTTGAAGCGGTCGTGGAGCAGCCGCTGGACCAGCGACGTCTTGCCCACGCCCCCCTGGCCGACCAAAACGACCTTGGCCTCGTGGAGCGGACGGGCCTGGCTGGCCAGGTATTCCTGCCAGTAGGCCAGGATGGCGGCCGGGTTATCAGCTTGATATACAACTTCTGGCGGAATGGATAAGTCAGGGTTGTCATGTAAATCAAACCTTTGCAGGCCGGTCAATTGGCCAATTTCGGCCGGCAGGCTGGTCAGTTCATTGCCGCCGAGGTCAAGTATACGAAGACCGGTTAGCAGGGCTATTTCCACTGGTAGGGTAGTCAATCGATTTTCGTCGAGATCAAGCCATGTCAAGCCAGTCAGTTGACCGATTTCAGCCAGCAGACTGGAGAGTTGGTTGCCGGTGAGTTCAAGCGATCCCAAGTTGGTCAGTTGGCCGATTTCGGCCGGCAGGTTAGTCAATCGGTCGTCGCGAAGGTTAAGCGTTTGCAAGTTGGCCAATTGGCCAATTTCGGCCGGTAGGCTGGTTAGAAGATTGTCACTAAGATCGAGCGTTTCCAGGCTGGCCAGTTGGCCGATTTCGGCCGGCAGACTGGCCAGTTCATTATTGCCGAGGTCAAGCTCTTGCAATCTGGCTAGTTGACCAATTTCGGCCGGCAGGCTGGCCAGCCTGTTGTTATTGAGACTAAGCGTTTGCAGGCGGATGAGTCGGCCAATGTCGGCTGGTAGGCTGGTCAATTGGTTGTTGTTGAGTTCAAGTCTTTGCAGGCTAGCCAGTTGGCCGATTTCCACCGGTAGACCAGTCAGTTGGTTGGAACCGACGTCAAGCCATCGTAGGTTGACCAATTGGCCGATTTCGGCCGGTAAGCTGGTTAGCTCATTTTTGAATAGGTAAAGCGATTGCAGCTTGGTCAGTTGGCCGAGTTCGTCTGGCAAGATTTTTATTCTGGGCCTACTGCCTGGCCAATCACCTATTTTTAAGGTCTGTAAATGGTCAAGCCGACCGATTTCAGGTGGTAAATCCAATAGAGGCAAATCAGACAGGTATAATTCAGCCGCCCCACTCTCGGTCGCTTCCTCAATCCGCCGCGATGCTTCTTGGTAAGCTTCCTCAGGCGTCATTTCATGCCTCCTGCCCTTTCCAGGTTTAGCGCCAGCAACCGCTCCAGCAATTGCTCCTCCGTCAACGTCCGCGGCCAGCCGTAAGCCGCCAGCACGGCCGTATCCAACCCCTGGTGGATATAGTCCAATTCCTCGATCTGCTCCAGCGTGATAATGCCGCCCACCTCTTTACGCCACCGGCCGTGGTCGCGCTGCCGGCCCTGGTACGTCTCCCGGTAGAGCGCCAGGGCGTTGTACAGGTTCGTCAGCGTCCGCTGCCGGACGGTCCGCTCCGGGATGGTTACGCCGACCTCTGCTTCCAGCGGGTACAGCCAGCTCCGGCGGAAGCCGTCCAACTGCCGCGCCGCCTCGGCAATGGCCAGGACGCGCGCGTCCTCCTCTTCGGCCGGTTCCTGTCCCGGCGGCCAGGGGAAGGGGAAAGTTTCAAAACAAGTAGTAATGTTGTACGTCGGATCATTCCCTACACCATGTCTCGACGAAGTTGTTAATGACCAAACTTCATGAACCTTGGAATGTAAGACACCAAAGAAGTAATCGTCTTCGCGGGCAATAGCAGCAATCCTACTATCGGGGAGCGAACTTGAAGTCATGAACACAAAAAGCCGATACTTTGCGACTCGTGGCGTACCTATAAAGCGAGATAGGTTTGCAACCGCCGCCCTCATGTCAGGAGCTGGACGACGATGTAGCCACCAATATTCACGCTGTCTGTTATCTCTTGACTCTTCACGAACTGGCTTAACAACTTGCTTGACGTACTCAAACGGCATTTCGTATAGTTCAGCTTCCTTAAGAGCAGTTTGTGCCCCAAAGTCAATAATCCACATGTTTCGCGGACGGTGAGTGATATCCAGAGCATTAATAAAAGGACGTACAACATCCGCGTTATTTCTTCCGCTCGGGTTGCTTGCTTCATGCATCTTGCGAGCAAGGGGAGCATCAATGTCGAAAGGGCCACCTTTTTCATCACACCTGAAGCACAAATTTGCGTTTTCAGGAAGGGGATTTGCAATTGTTACGTCCGTTTTGGAGGTTAGATCGGCATTGATGTTTCTAACCATTTCGCCGTCCAGTTGGCGTATTTTCTCGCTACCATCATCGAACCCGATCATAGAAACACGAACGTTTGCGCCTTCTAGGATCCACGCGCGGTCACTTTGCGCCCAAAAGATGTCCCCCGTGTTCTTAATAGAATCGAGCACTTGACGGCTTGCGCCGGCCCTGATTGCCTGTGTGGCTAACAGCCCTGCACGTTTTGCATATCCTTGATCAATTCTCTCTCGCGCCCTCTCAAACCAATAGGCCACCAGATCTGCTGCTCCTGGAACACGTTGACCATACAGCTTGAACAGCATTTCAGTATATGCGTTCCCCAACTCACGGCGAAGCCTTTGAGACCCGAGGAACGGAGGGTTGCCGATAATAACGTCCACCTCCGGCCACTCTGGTTTAACGGGGCTCCCGGCCGCGTCATATGCCAGGATCGCGTCCTTGCGCTCAATGTTGCCCAGTGGCGTCAGGATTGGCTCGCCAAAGTCGGCCAGGCCGTTCTCTTTCCGCCACTGCAAATAGCCAATCCACACCGTAATCTGGGCCAGCTCGTGGGCGTAGGGGTTGATCTCAATGCCGTACAACTGCGCCGGGCTGACGCTCAGGGGAATAGCCTCCAGCCCGGCCGCGCCGGCGAAGGTAATTACCTCCTTTTGCAGGTCGAGTAGTTGCCGCAGCGCCACATACAGGAAATTGCCGCTCCCATTCGCCGGGTCCAGCACCCGCACCCGGCCCAGCCGGCCGGCAAAGCTGGCCAGCAACCGCTGCGCCTCCGCCCCTTGGGTGCTCGCCACCGGCCGCTGCCCGGCCGGAACGCCGGCCAGCAGCCGCCGCGCCTGGTTCTTCACCCCCTGCCACTCGTCCCGCAGCGGCTTCATCAGCACCGGCTCGACGATCAGCATAATGTCGTCCTTGCTGGTGTAATGCGCCCCCAATTGCGCCCGCTTGGCCTCGTCAATCACCCGCTCAAACAGCGTGCCAAAGATGGACGGGTCCACCGCCGACCAATCTTGCCGGCCGGCCTTCAGCAGCTTGTCCACGATGTCCGACGGCAACTCCGGCACAAAGTTATCGTCAAACAACGTCCCGTCGAAGTGGGGGATGTGCTCCACCCCAAACGGGCCGCCGTTGCGCATGGCCTGGAACAAGGCCCGCAGGCTGTCCACAAAGCGGTAAAAATGGTGGCCCTGCTTCTCCACCAGCAGCGTAAAGACGCTGTTAGGCAGCAGCCCCATGTCCTCGGCAAACAGGCAAAACAGCAGGCGAATGACGAAGTGGGCCAGCGCCTCCGGGTCGTGCGGGTTGCCCTGCGCGTCGCCCCACTTTTGCAGCGTGTTGACCACCTCCACGAACGTATCCGCCGTCGCCCGCGTCACCTGCTCTTGCGTCCGCGCCGGCCGGAACGATTCCGGGTCCTCAAAAACGCGCCGCAGCAGCGCCAGCCCATCGCCCGCCAGCAACCGCTCCGGCGTAATCTCGTGGACCTGCTTGACCGTGTTGGTAAAATTGGTATGGATGATAATCCGCTGCAGGTCGCACGTAATCAACAGCGGCGGGTTGCCCAGCGACTCCCGGTACAGCAGCAGTTGCTGGTAGGCCTTGTCCAGGTCGGCGTGCCGCCCCTTGTACTCCCAGATAAACCTGCCCTTGTACCACACGTCGGCCCGGCCGCGCTCGCCCCCCGGCTTCTCCGTCCTCGCCTCAAACGTGAAGAACGTCCCGGCCGGGTCGGCCACGTGCGGCGGCGCGTGCCCCACCAGCGCGCACACGTCGTTGAAATGGCTGTGGGCCGCGGCCGTCTCCTTCAGTTGCACCCGGCGCCACCGCCCCACAAATTCCTTTGCCGTCAAAGCTGCTGGCATATCCTCTCCCAATCGGCGACCAATACCGCCATTATAGGCCATCCCCCGCCAATTGTCATCCTGTGCTCGGGCCGGTCTCCGGCCGTGCCCGGTGAGAGTGGCAGGGCGACAAGGCGAAAACAAGACCATCCTGATACTAACAATATCATAATAATGATCTCCTTGCTCACCTTGCTCACCTTGTTTATCTTATAGAGCATACAGTAAACTCATCACTCATCATTCATCACTCATCATTCATCACTCATTACTCATTCCACCAACTATCAACCAATTACCCAATTACTTAATTACCAATTACCCCCTCAACCCCATCCGCCTTTTCGCTACGACTAAATACCTGGCGGGACTATATCCCGGCCGGAACATTGGCCAAACCGGCCGCTTTAGCGTACGATAAGGAAGGTGGGGAATGAACGACGTAAGAGGTAACGGGCTGGCCAACGGCCGCCTGCAAGCTGATAAGAGAGGAGAGAATAGAGAGTGGAGATCGGCGACCTCCGGTCACTCACAATCTCCAATCTCCAGTCTCCAATCTCCCAAACCTATGGCCAAGCACTCGAACATTTGGGAACAGGTTGAAAAGCCAACCCTCCTGCTAGACAGGGCCCGGGTCATCACTAACATCCACAAGATGGCCGCCCGCGCCCAGACGGCCGGCGTGGCCTTCCGGCCGCACTTCAAGACTCACCAGTCGGCTAAAGTGGGCGAGTGGTTTTACGAGGCAGGGGTGAGGGCCATCACCGTTTCCTCGGTGGACATGGCCCGCTACTTCGCCGGCCACGGCTGGCGGGACATCACCCTGGCCTTCCCCGTTAACCTGCGCCAGGTGGCGGCCATCAACGAGCTGGCCCACCGCCTCCGGCTCAACGTCCTCCTGGAATCGGCCGACGTCGCCCGGCAGCTCGGCCGGCAATTGTCGGCCGAAGTCAACGTCTGGCTCAAAGTTGACGTTGGCTACCACCGCACCGGCCTTCCCTGGGACGACGCCACCGCCCTGACTACTGTCGCCTGGGCCGTCCACGAAACGCCCCACCTTAAGCTGCAAGGCATTCTCACCCACGACGGCCGGACCTACGCTGCCGATTCGCCCGACAAAGTCCGCACTCTCTACGGCCAGGCCCTGCGGCGCTTGCAGGCGGCCCAGCAGACGCTGCGCGGCCACGGCTGGCAGGCGGCCATCTCCGTCGGCGACACCCCGGCCTGCAGCCTGGTCGAGTCCTTTGGCCCGGTGGACGAAATCCGGCCGGGCAACTTCGTCTTTTACGACCTGATGCAGCTCAACATCGGTGCCTGCCGCCAGGAGGAGATTGCCGTGGCCGTCGCCTGCCCGGTGGTCGCCAGACACCCGGCCCGCCACCGGCTTATCCTCTACGGCGGGGCCGTCCACCTCTCCAAGGACTCTCTGCGCGAGCCGGGCGGCCGGCCCATTTATGGCCGGGTTGTCCGGCCGGAGGGCCATGGTTGGTCGCCTATTGTGCCCGGCGCGGCCGTCGTCGGCCTGTCCCAGGAGCACGGCCTGGTCGAGGCCCCCCCGGAGCTGTTGGAGACGGTCAAAGAGGGCGACCTGCTCGGCATCCTCCCCGTCCACTCCTGCCTGACCGCCAACCTCCTCGGCCGCTACCTGACTCTCGACGGCGAATGGCTCGACATGGCCCGGTTTTAAGAAGAATATTTGACGCCAGGACGCTAAGACACCAAGAGAAAAAAGTAAACTTTGCGCCTTTGCGTCTTTGCGTCAAAACCAGGAGGTAATCATGCGCGTAGCCGTTTTTGGCGTGGGGGCCGTAGGGGGATATTTCGGCGGCCGGCTGGCCCAGGCCGGCTATGATGTCACCTTTATCGCTCGAGGGGCCACCCTGGAAGCGCTGCGCCAGGAAGGGCTGCAAGTGGAGAGTTTGCAAGGAGACTTCACCATCTGGCCGGTCCAGGCCACCGGCGACCCGCGCCAGGTGGAGCCGGTGGACGTGGTCATCGTGGCCGTCAAGAGCTGGCAGGTCCCCGAAGCGGCCGAAGCCATCCGGCCGCTCCTCGGGCCGGAGACGGCCGTCTTACCGCTACAAAACGGGGTGGAAGCACCGGACCAACTGGCCGCCGCCCTCGGCCGGGAACACGTCCTGGGTGGGCTGTGCCGGATCATTGCTTCTGTGGCCCGGCCGGGCCACGTCCGCCACCTGGGCATGGAGCCGGCTATCGCCTTTGGCGAGCTGGACAACCGTCTCAGCCCGCGGGTCGAGGCCCTCTACCAGGCTTTTGTCGCCGCCGGCCTCCAGGTCGAGGTCCCAGCCGACATCGTCGCCGCCTTGTGGGACAAATTTCTCTTCGTCACTGCCTGGGGCGGGGTGGGGGCCGTGACTCGCGCCCCCGTTGGCGTCATCCGCGGCCTGAACGAGACCCGCCAGCTCCTGCTCCAGGCCTTGCAGGAGATTGAGGCGGTGGCCCAGGCCCGGGGCGTGACCCTGCCGGCCGGCGCCGTCGCCAAAAAGCTGGCCTTTCTAGACAGCCTGCCCCCGGCCGGAACGACCTCCATGCAGCGCGACATCGCCGGCGGCCGGCCCTCGGAGCTGGAAGCCCAGACCGGCGCCGTCGTCCGCCTCGGCCGGGCCGCTGGCGTCCCCACCCCGGCCAACACCGCCATCTACCACAGCCTCCTCCCCCTGGAGCTACGCGCGAGAGGGGAGTTGGTGTGGTAATGTCGTTGTGTCAGGTGTTTCCGTGTCAAGTGGCAGGTAAAGCACAGTACTTGACACCTGCCACCTGCCACTTTATTGCCGATTAAAGAAGGTAATAAAGCGATCGATGAACACCGTATCCCCCCAGCCCCGGAAGGTGTGGGCCAGGTTATCGTAAAAGAAACACTCCACCGGGTGGTTCAGCGCCTGCAGCCGCTCGCACAGCTCCACCGACCAGGCCACCGGCACGACGTTGTCCGTATTGCTGTGGTGAATACTGACGGCCGCCTGGATGCGCTCCAGGTGGTAAATAGGCGAGATAGCTTGCAGCATCTCCGGCGCGGCGGCCAGCTCAAAATCACCGTTCTGGCCACCGCTCCAAGAGCGAATCTGCCGGTAATTGAGCGCCTCGTCGCCGCTCATCGAGCCATACAGAACGGCCGCCCGGATGTAGTCGGCGTTATTGACCGTAATAACCCGCAAGGCGATGCCGCCGCCCATGCTGTGGCCCCACAGGTTAATGTCGTCGGCGTTGGCCCGGCGCAGATAGCCGGTCGGGTCCTGGCTCTGCTGGCGGAGAATGGCTATCAGGTTGAGCACGTCAATGGCGTAGCCGGTCCGGAACGGGTCTGGCCCGCTGTCCGACGGTGGGTAATTACGCAGGTTGGGGTGGATGACGAAGTAGCCGGCCTCGACCAGCGCGTCCGCGTAGCGCCGGGTGTAAGCTAATGTGTCGTATTCAGAGGGGGAGATGTAGCCGTGCAAGACAATGGCCACCGGAAACTTCGCCCCCTCGTGGGGGACGTTCATAAAGCCGTAAATCGTCAGCCCGTCGCTGGGGTAAGTAATCAGGTAGCGGGTAAACGTCTCCGTCTCCTCCAGCACGTCCTCAATGTCCAGCAGGCCGCCGCCATAGGCGCGAGCCGCCAGGTCGCCGATAGTCAGGCCGGCGTAAGGGTTGGGCGTCGCTGTAGGCGTGTGGGTGTGTGGGGGTGTAGGGGTGTGCGTGTGTGGGGGTGTTGGAGTGTAGGTGTGTGGTTGGGTAGTTGGGTGGTTGGGTAGTTGGGTGGGGGTGAAGGGGGGTGGTGGTGTGGGGGTGTTGTCAGCTAAGTTGGCTGCGGCCGTGGGCAGGATACTGGACGGCGCCGGCCGCTGGCCGCAGGCAGCCAGAAAGATAACCACCAGGAGGAAACTACGATAAGCGAGTTTAACGAGCGCCATCTCAATCTGTGCAATCTGTGCAATCTGTGGACTGAAATCTGTAGACTCCAGTATACCCCGCCCGGCCGGGCCGTGGTAGCATAGCCCCCGCTGGCGTGCTATAATCCGGCCGCCTTCCCAAAAGGCCACGATTGGCCAGGTCCATTAATAACCAGTCGAAAGGAGTTTTGAGTGAATCTGCACGAATATCAGGCCAAACGGATATTTGCCCAGCATGGCTTGCCCATTCCCAAGGGCAACGTGGCCACCACACCCGCCCAGGCCCGGGCCATTGCCCGCGAGCTGGGCGGCCGGGTCGTCGTCAAGAGCCAGGTCCTCACCGGCGGCCGGGGCAAGGCCGGCGGAGTGAAATTGGCCAACACGCCCGACGAGGCCGAACAGGTGGCCGGCCAGATCCTGGGCATGGACATCAAGGGCTTTACCGTCCACAAAGTCCTCGTTGACCAGGCGGCCGACATCAAGCAGGAAATTTATCTGGCCGTATTGATTGATCGCAGCCGCCGCCTGCCGATGATGATGGCCTCGGCCGCCGGCGGCATGGACATTGAGCAGGTGGCGGCCGAAACGCCGGAAAAAATCTGCCGTGTCCACATTGACCCGATGGTCGGCCTGCGCAGCTACCAGACCACCTACGTCGCCTCCGGCATGGGCCTGCCGGCCGAGCTATGGCGGGACTTCCACGATCTGGCGGTCAAACTGTACGAAGCCTTTAAAGCCACCGATGCCTCCCTGGCCGAGGTGAACCCCCTGATTATTACCGGCGACGGCCGGCTCATGGCCCTCGACGGCAAGCTGTCCATTGACGACAACGCCCTCTTCCGCCACCCCGACCTGGCCGACATGCGCGACCTGGACGAAGAAACCCCGGCCGAGCGCGAAGCCCGGCTGAACGGCGTGAACTACATCCAGTTGAAGGGCAACATCGGCTGTATGGTCAACGGAGCCGGCCTGGCTATGGCCACCATGGACATTATCAAGCTCTTTGGCGGCGAGCCGGCCAACTTCCTGGATGTAGGTGGTGGAGCCAAAGCCGACCAGGTCGCCGTGGCCCTGCGCCTCATCCTGTCCGACCCCGACGTTAAGGCCGTCCTGTTCAACATCTTTGGCGGCATCGTCCGTGGCGACGAGGTGGCCCGTGGCATTGTCGCTGCGCTGGACCAGGTAGACCGCCGTGTGCCCATGGTCGTCCGCCTGCTAGGCACCAACGCCGAAGAAGGGCTGCAAATCCTGGCCGAAGCCAACATGCAAACTGCCCGGACCCTATCGGAAGCAGCGCAAAAAGCGGTAGCGGCCGCAAAACCGCAATGAGCAATGAGCAATGAGCGATGAGCGACGAGTAATGAGACTGATAGCTTACAGCTTATAGCTTATAGCTTACAGCCAAGGATGAAGGAATGAGTATTTTAGTAGACAAAAACACCCGCCTGCTGGTCCAGGGGATTACCGGCCGGGAAGGAGCCTTTCACACCCAGCAGATGATCGAATACGGCACCAGGGTCGTGGCCGGCGTCACCCCGGGCAAGGGGGGCGAGTGGGTCCACGGCGTGCCCGTCTTTAACACCGTTCGCAAGGCCGTCGAGGCCACCGGGGCCAACTGCTCCGTCATTTACGTGCCGGCCCGCTTTGCCCCCGACGCCATCTACGAAGCGGCCGACGCCGGGCTTCAGCTCATCGTCTGCATCACCGAGCGCATCCCGGTCCAGGACATGATCCAGGTCCGCGCCTACCTGGACCGGTTGGGCGTGCGCCTGGTCGGCCCCAACTGTCCCGGCCTGCTCACCCCCGGCCAGGCCAAGGTCGGCATTATTCCCGGCTCCATTGTCACCCCCGGCTACGTCGGCGTCGTCTCCCGCAGCGGCACGCTCACCTACGAGGTCGTCTACGCCCTGACCATGCGCGGTATCGGCCAGTCCACCTGCGTCGGCATTGGCGGCGACCCGGTTAACGGCACCAGTTTCGTGGACGTCCTGCAAATGTTTGAAGAGGACCCCGGCACCGACCGGGTCATCCTCATTGGCGAAATCGGCGGCAACGACGAGCAAATTGCCGCTGCTTACATATCCCAGCACATGACCAAGCCGGTCACCGCCTTCATTGCCGGCCAGACGGCGCCGCCCGGCCGGCGCATGGGCCACGCCGGGGCCATTGTCGAAGGCGCTTCCGGCACGGCCGAAGCCAAGGTCGAGGCCCTGGAAGCGGCCGGGGTCATCGTAGCCGCCCATCCTGAACAGATCGTGGAGTTGATTGTCTGAAGCCGGTCACGTTCCGCGGCCGGCCGCTGGCGCTCGACGCCGGCTTCCTCGTCGTCCTGGCCGTCTGCCTGCTGGCTGCCTGGCCCTTTCTCAGCCGGCCGGGGCTGCCCCAGGCTACCGACGCCGAGCTACACATTTTCCGCCTGGCCGAGCTGAGCCGGCTGGTCCGGGCCGGCGAGTTGTACCCCCGCTGGGCGCCTGACTTTTACTACGGTTACGGCTACCCCTTCTTCAATTATTACTCCCCCTTGACCTATTACCTGGGTCTGGCGGTGGAGCTGCTGCCCCGGTTAAACGCCGTTCACGCCGTCAAGGCTGTTTTCATCCTGGGACTGCTGGCCGCCGGCGTTGGGCTCTATGGCTACGTGCGCGACAACTGGGGCCGGCCGGCCGGGCTGGTGGCCGCCGCCGTCTACGTCTTCGCCCCCTACGTCCACTATGTAGACCCCCACGCCCGCGGCGACCTGGCCGAGTCGTTCAGTTTTGGTGTCTTTGCCCTGGCCTTGTGGGCCATGGACCGGCTGCGCCGCCGGCCCTCGCCCGGCCGCTGGCTGGTGGCTACCGTCCTGGTCGCCGCCATCATTCTCACCCACAACCTCATGGCCATGGTCTTCTTTGCCCTGCTGCTGGCCTGGGCAGCCTGGCAGTTGTTGGCAGAACCCAAAATCCAGACGATTGCTTTGCAATCGCATCTAAAATCCAAAATCCTAATCCTCTTCCTACCTCTGCTCTTGGGAGTCGGCCTGGCTGCTTTCTTCTGGCTTCCGGTCGTCCTGGAGCGAGAAGCCGTCAATTTGAACACCCTCATTGGCGACGGCGGCCATTTTGACTTTCGCAACCACTTCCTCTCGCCGGGCGAGCTGCTGGCCCCGCCCCGGCTGTTGGACTGGGGCGCGACAGAGCCGGATTTTGCCTTAAACCTGGGGCTGGCCCAGTGGTTGCTGGGCGGCATAGGCTTACTGGCTCTGCTGGCCGGCCGGGCCATCCGGCCGGGCCAGGCCAGGCCGCCTAGCCGAGCTAGGCCGCCTGGCTCCGCTATCTTCTTTGCCCTGGCGCTGGCCGTCCTCCTGTTTATGATGTTGCCGCCTTCGGCCTTCCTGTGGGAGCGAATTCCGTTCCTGCCTTTTCTGCAATTTCCCTGGCGGCTGCTCGGCGCGGCCGCGGCCATGCTGGCCATCCTGGCCGGGGTAGGGGCCGGGGCGTTGCTGGCGGCCGCGCCGGCTACGGCCCGGCCCTGGCTGCTGGCCGGGCTGATTGGCGCCACCCTGCTGCTGGGTTTCCCCCTCAACCAGGTCCCCCCCTGGCCGGCCGATTTTGGCGAGACGACCGCCCGGCGCCTGCTGGAGGTCGAATTGTCCGGTCGCTGGTTGGGGACCACGTCAACGGCCGACTTCGTACCGGCCACCGTCGAACTGCTGCCCGGCCCGGAAGGCAGCCTGTTGGCCGACCTGTTCGCCGGCCGGCCGCCGGACCGGGTCAACCGGGCCACGCTGCGGAACGGGAAGACGGTGACCTTCCAACAGGTAACGCCCCTCCATTTTCATTACTACGCGGCCAGCCAGCGACCCTTCTTGCTGCGCCTGTTCCTCTTTTATTTCCCCGGCTGGCAGGCCCAGGTAGATGGCCGGCCGGTTGAACTGGAGCTGGGCCGGCCGGAAGGATTTGTCGTCGTGCCGGTGCCGGCCGGGCAACACCAGGTAGATGTCTTCTTCGACAGCACCCCACCCCGCAATCTGGCCCTGGCCGTGACCGCCCTCTCCCTCCTGGCCGTACTCCTTGTAGCCACCAACCTGGCTCGTCGCCCTGACGGCTTTAGCCGTTTCCCGGCTGAAACAACTGCCACAAACCTCAGTCCTCAGTCCCTGGTTCAGGCGAAGCCTGAACACGTCCTCAGTCCCTGGTTCAGGCTTCGCCTGAACACGTCCTCAGTCCTCGTTCCGGCCCTGGCTGTGGTCCTGATACTGGCTCTGGTCTACATTTTCCTGGTCGAGCCGCTGGGCTGGCTGCGCTACGAATCTACCGGTCTGGTCGCTGCCCCGGCCGATTACCAGGCTTCGGCCAACTTTGGCGAGCAGATGGCCCTCCTGGGCTACGACGCGCCCGGCCGGCCGGTTTCACCCGGGGAGGCCATTCGGGTCATCCTCTACTGGAAGGCGCAGCGTCCGCTGGAAATCAATTACCAGGTTTTCCTGCACCTGCTCCGGCCGGATGGCAGCTTCACCGGCATCCAGTCAGATAAGTTGAACCCTGGTGAATTCCCCACCCGCCGCTGGCCGCTGGACAAATACGTCCGCGACGAACATCGCCTCGTCTTGCCGCCGGACCTGCCGCCCGGCGAGTACCGCCTCTCGGCCGGCCTCTGGGTGGCGGCTGAAGGCTGGCGGCTGCCGCTGCTGGACGAGCAAGGGCAGCAAACAGGTGACCGGTACTTGCTGCCGGAAGTGTTGGTCGTGGAGTAGGGGGCGAGTCTGCGAGTTTCAGGAGATCGAAATGCCCTGGGAACGCGGACATCCTGTCCGCATCAGTGTCAACCTGGTCCTGCCGCCGTTTTGCGGCCAATTTCATGTAAATGAGGACTTCAATGGGCGCGACGGCCACCCCTTCGCTGGTGGGGGGGTGGTCCAGGGTTTCTTCCAAACCCACATTATAGCGCGCAACCCTGCCCCTCGCGAAATGTCCCCGAGCTAACCGCTTCGGTTAGCCTGTCCCCTTGTCTCCCCCTCTCCCCCTCACCGTTTGGCAAGCCGCTTAAAGAACGGTATTCTTTACCGGCATGGACGAGTTGCTGGCCCAGGCCCGGACGGCTTTTGAGCACAACCAATATACCCTGGCCCTGGCCCTTTACGCCGACATCCTGGCCCAGATAGACCCTGCCACGGCCGATCCGGCGCTGCGCCAGGTCCGGTTAGCCGCCCTCTACGACCACGGCCAGTTGCTACAGTTGCTGGGCAAGCCCCAGGAGTCGCTGGCCGTCTTTGAGCGCTATTACCTGGAGGCCGGCTCCAGCGAGCAGGCCGTCATGGCCCTGTACCAGATTGGCGCCCAGCACCGCATCCTGGGCCAGTATCAAAAGGCCCTCGAGGCTTACCAGGAAGCCTTGCAACTGGCCCAGGCGCTCAATTACACCGAAGGCCGGGCCAGGCTCTCCCTCGGCCTGGGCTCCACCTTCCACCAGATCGGCCGGGTAGAAGATTCCCTATCATCCTATCAAAAGGCCCACGCCCTTTTCTCCCAGCTTGGCGAGGTACCCGGGCAAATCAGCAGCCTGATTGGCGTCGGCATTGCCTCCTACTACCTGGGCCGGGTGGACCGGGCCATTTCGGCTTCCGAAGAAGCCCTGCGGCTGGCCCGGCAGCACGATCAGCAAAGCGAGGTGGTCATCCTATTAAGTAACCTGGGTGAATACCACCAATCTATCTATGACCTGGAGCGGGCCCAGGCTTACCATCAGGAAGGGTTGCTCCTGGCCGAGCGGCTGGGCCTGGGCAGCATCCGCGCCGACCTGTATCGCAACCAGGGCGTCAACCTGCTGCGTTTGGGCGAAGCGCAGACGGGCATTGATTACCTCTACCTCTCCCTGGCCCTGGCCGAGGAAATGCGCAACGTGGAAATAGAGCTACAAATCTTGTTCTCGCTGGCAGTGGCCGAAATTGAGCACGGCGACCCGGAAAAAGGGCGGCGCCACGCCGAGCGCCTGCAGCAACAGGCCGAGGCCGGCCGGCTGCTGCCCAGCCAGGCCGACGCGCTCTATGCCCTCGGCCTCTACCATCGTGGTTCGGGAGACCTGGCTACGGCCGGGCAGTTGTGGCAGCGGGCCAGCCTGCTGGCCCACGAGACCGAACGCCGCTGGCTGCTCTGGCAAACGCACAAAGCCCTGGCCGACATTGCCCCGACAGCCGCCCTGGCCCGCGCCCACCGCCAACTGGCGGCCGACATCGTCCACCAGATCGCTTATCCCATCGAGGACAAAGCCCTGCTGCAAATCTTCTTCAACGCCCCACCGGTGCGAGCGGTGCTTGAGTCTTGATGAGTACTCTATGCGGGTGATCAGCGGGCGGGCCAGGGGCCACAAGCTCAAGCGGGTTCCCGGCGACACGACCCGGCCGATTACTGACCGGGTCAAGGAGAGTTTATTCAACATCCTGGGCGACTGGGTGGTGGGTACGCGCTGGCTGGACCTCTTCGCCGGCACCGGCCAGGTAGGCATTGAGGCGCTGAGCCGGGGGGCGGCCGGGGCGGTCTTCCTGGACACATCTCGCGTCGCCGTCACCACCATCCAGGACAATCTGCGCCAGACCCGCCTGGCCGAGGGCACGGAAGTCTTACGCCAGGATGCCTTCGTTTACTTACGCCGCCAGCCGCCCCGGCCGTTCGACGTGATCTACGTCGCCCCGCCGCAGTACAAGGGCCTGTGGCTGGAGGTGCTGAAACTGCTGGACGCCAGGCCGGAAGCGTTCCTGACGGAGGAGGCAGTGGTCATCGTCCAGCTTGACCCCAGAGAGTACCAGGAACTCCCCCTGACTAAGCTGGCCCTCTTCGACCAGCGCCGCTACGGCAACACCATGCTCTGTTTTTATGAGGTGATTGAGTAGAGACGAGCTGCCAGCTCGTCTCTACTCAATCACCAACTGAATGCCGCATTCGCTGACCGTGGCCCCGGCCGTGTCCAGGACCAGCAGGCGGACGGCGTAGAGGCCGGCGCGCCAGGCGCTGAAATTGGCCGAACCCAGGATACCGTCCAGGACCGGCCGCGTGCCGGGAAAGTCCAGCAGCGCCTGCCATTGGCCATTGGTGTGCGGCCCGCTGCCCTCCAGGCGATACGCGCCAAAGTTCTCGGCCGTGGCTGTGCCAAAGAAAGTGACGGCGCCGGAAACGGTGACGCCGTCCGGCGGCGCCGTGATCTGAACCAACGCGTTGCACTCGCCGGCCACGGCCGGCACGGTGGGCGACGGGGCCGGCGAGGGCGTTCCCGGCGGTGGTTCGGCCGCCGACCCACTCGGGCCGGCCGGGCTGCGCAGCGTGACCGTGGGGGCCAGCGGAGAAGTTAGCGTCGTCTGCGGCTGGGGTGAGGTCGGCGAAGACAGGGGCGTGATAAAGATGTTCGGCGTGGGGGTGGCCGGTCGCAACAGCTCAGGCGGCAGCGTCGGCGCAATTTCCCGGTTAACGTAGGCGACAAAACCGATGACGGCCAGGCAGACGGCCATCACCCCCAGGGCGGTCTGCTGCATCTGCTGGCCGCGCTCCCGCTCCAGGCCAAACATGGCCCCCCGTAAAATCTGCCGGGCCTGGATTAGCCGCATGAAATACCAGACCAACCCCAACCCGGCGATGAAATAGATGGGATAATCGTTGTGAACCAGGAAAGCGTAAACTTGTTGCATGGTTCTGGCTGTCACCCAGGCAGCGTGGGGCCGGCCGTAGGGGCACGATACATCGTACCCCTACCAGGGGCGCCGGCTGCTGGCTTGTATTCCAGCTTATAGCCGGCGTAGCACTCCCCGGATGAGGGCGGTCAGGTGAGGGATGACCATCTTTCCCGTTTCCAGGACTTCTTCGTGGGAAATCTGGGTGCCGGGCGGTGGATCGGGCAGGGCCAGGTTGGTAATGGTGGAAATGCCCAGGACACGCATCCCGGCGTGCCGGGCCACGACCACCGAGGGCACGGTGGACATGCCCACGGCGTCGGCCCCAATCAGGCGCAAAAAGCGTAATTCGGCCGGCGTTTCATAGCTGGGGCCAGCCACGAAGGCGTAGATACCCTCTTGGAGGGTGAAACCTTCCCCGGCCGCACTCTCGTGGGCAAGCTGGCGCAGCTCAGGGTCATAAGCCTCGGTCATGCCCGGGAAACGTGGCCCGGCCATGTCGTCGTTAGGGCCGCGTAGCGGGTTTTCACCGGCCAGCCCCAACAGGTTGAGGTGGTCCTTAATCAGCATCAGGTCGCCCGGCCGGAAATTCTCGTTCATGCCGCCGGCGGCATTGGTCAGGATCAGCGTTTGAATGCCCAGGAGCTGCATCACCCGCACCGGCAGGGTAACCTGGCTCATGGGGTAGCCTTCGTAGAAATGGGCCCGCCCTTGCAGGACCATGACTGTCTTATCTTCTAGCTGGCCCAGGATGAGCCGGCCGGCGTGGCCTGGCACGGTCGAGATGGGCCAGTGAGGAATCTGCTCGTAGGGGATAATGTCGGGGTTTTCGACGCTGTCCGCCAGGCTATTGAGCCCCGAGCCGAGTACCAGGCCGATCGTTGGCTGGTAGCGGGAGCGGTTGCGGACAATGGCCGCCGCCCCTTCAATCTGCACGCGGGTAAAAAAATCCGGCATCAGACTTTCTCTTCGCTGCCGACCAGTTGGGAATAAATCTGGGTGGTCGAGATGTTGGCGTGTCCCAGTAATTGCTGCACCTCGCGCAGCTCCGAGCCGCTGTGCAGCTTGTGGGCGGCAAAGCTGTGGCGCAGCGTGTGCGGCGTGACCTTTTCACCCAGGTTGGCCTGGTTGGCGTAAGCCTTGATAATGAGCCACAACCCCTGGCGGGTGAGCTGCTGGCCGCGATGGTTCAGGAATAAGGCGTCCTCGTCCCTATCCTTGACCAGGTAGGGCCGGCCGTCGTTCAGGTATCTGGCCAGGATTTTCCGGGTTTCGCTGTCGAAAGGCAGCTCCCGCATCTGGCTGTCCTTGCCTGGGCACTGCAAGGTCGAGTCCACCAGGTCCACGTCGTCTACGCGCAGAGAAACCGCTTCGGTGACCCGCATCCCGGTGGCGTAAAGCAGGTGCAGCAGGGCGGTGTCGCGCAGGTTTTTGGGCGACTTCTTCTTCTTGGGCGCTTCCAACAGGCGCTCCACGTCGGCCGCCTCCAGCGTTTGCGGCATCCGCTTTTTCACTTTCGGCGAATCCAGGTCAGCCGTCGGATCCTCGTCAATCAGGCCTCGGGCAAAGAGATAATGAAAGAACGATTTGATCGCTGCCACCTTCCGGGCGACAGAAGAAGGGGCATACGGCTCTTTTTTCATGGCCTCCACGTACACGGCTACCACGTCGTGCGTGACCTCCTCCCAGGCAGTAATGTCGGGATAGCTGGCCAGGTACTCGAAGAACTGGCTTAAATCGTTACGGTAAGCGGCCGTCGTGTTTTCCGAATAGCTCCGCTCGCGGGTTAAAAAATCAAGAAAAGCAGATAATTGCTCTTCCATTGTCTGTCTCTCCTCGGCGGTTACAGACAGGAAATCTGTTATTTGCGTATAGTCCATTATACCCAGGCTGTTAGCAGATTATGTAACTCGCAACCAGCTACATTATAGCAGGCACTTTTCATAAGATCAAACCCATTCAACATAAAATATCAAGAGGTAATTAAGTAATTGGTAATTGTTAATGACTCAATTACTTAATTACCCATTACCTGAATTACTACTATCCGAAAAATGATAGGGCAGGCGGCTGCCTGGTATACAGGCTTGTGATATTATCCGGGGTGGCCCTGGCGGCCGAAAATTTCAGACCTTAGGAGGCTCTATGCAATCCCCACAACGCGTGATTATCGCCGGCGCGGCCGGCCGCGATTTCCACGATTTCAATACCGCTTTTCGTGACAACGACCAGGTTCGGGTAATGGCCTTCACCGCCACCCAGATCCCCAACATTGAGGGACGGCGCTATCCGGCCGAGCTGGCCGGCCGTTTCTACCCCGGCGGCATCCCCATCTATCCTGAAGCCGATTTAAGCCAGTTGATCCGGGAGCACCAGATAGACCAGGTTATTTTTTCCTATTCCGACGTCTCCCACGAATATGTCATGCACCTGGCCTCGCAGGTGCTGGCGGCCGGGGCCGACTTCCGCCTGCTTGGCCCCCGGCGGACAATGCTCAAGGCTGGCAAGCCTGTCGTCTCCATTGGCGCGGTCCGCACCGGCAGCGGTAAAAGCCAGACCTCGCGCCGGGTGGTGCGGCTTCTGAAAGAGCTGGGCTACGAGAAGGTGGTGGCCGTGCGCCATCCCATGCCCTATGGCAACCTGGCTGTCCAGGCCGTCCAGCGCTTCGCCAGCTATGAAGATATGGACCGTCACGATTGCACCATTGAAGAGCGGGAAGAGTATGAGCCTTACGTCGTTATGGGCGCGGTCATTTACGCCGGGGTGGATTACCCGGCCATTCTGAAGCAGGTTGAAGAGGAGGCCGAAATCATCGTCTGGGACGGCGGCAATAACGACCTGCCCTTTTTTCAATCTGATTTGCACATCGTCGTGGCCGACCCGCACCGGCCGGGCCACGAACTGCGTTACCATCCCGGCGAGACCAATCTTCGCCTGGCCGACGTGGTCGTCATCAACAAAGTGGACACGGCCGATCACGCCAACGTCGTCGCCGTCCAGCAAAATATCCGCGCCGTCAACCCCACGGCCGTGATCGTCAAAGGCGCTTCGCCCATTTTTGTGGACGACCCGGCGTCCATTCGTGGCCGGCGGGTGCTGGTCATCGAGGACGGCCCAACGCTGACCCACGGCGAAATGGCCTACGGGGCCGGGGTCGTCGCCGCCCGCTATTTTGACGCCGCCGAAATCATAGACCCCCGGCCGTACGCTGTCCGCTCCATTGCCGAAACGTACGAAAAATATCCGACCACCGGCCCGGTGCTGCCGGCCATGGGTTATGGCGAGAAGCAAATGGCCGATTTAGAGGAGACGATCAACCGTACGCCGGCCGACCTCGTCCTCATCGCCACCCCCATTGACCTGGGCCGCCTGATTGGCATTAAGCCCCCCAGCCAGCGCGTGCGCTACGAGCTGCAAGAAATTGGCCAGCCGACGTTGATGGAACTGCTCCGGGACAAGTTCGGCCGCCCCTAAAAATATTCGACGCAAAGGCGCAGACTTTGGCAGGGCCAAAGTTCACGTCAAGGTTATTTTACTTCTTTGCGCCTTTGCGTCTTGGCGTCAGATTCTATTGGCCGTTCCGGGTCGGCGCACCACTCGCTCCACGAGCCGGCATAGAGTCGGCCGGCCCCCAGGCCGGCCTGGGCCAGCGCCAGCAGATTCTGGCAGGCGGTGACCCCGGAGCCGCAGTAAAAGACGGCCTCCCCGGCCGGCGTCTCCCCCAGGAGTTCGTCGAATTGCCGGCGCAGTTCTTCGGCCGGCAAAAAGCGGCCCTGGGCGTCTACGTTCCGGCCGAAGGGGTGATTGATTGCCCCGGGAATGTGCCCGGCCGCCGGGTCAATCGGCTCGACTTCGCCCCGGTAGCGGGCCGGATCGCGAGAATCCACCAGCAGCGGGACGAGGGGAACTTCGTCCAGGAATACGACCCGGTCGCGCCGGGGTTCGCCCTGGAAACGGGCCGGGGAGTTCGTTTCCACCCCGACAGCCGTGGGGTAGCCGGCCGCCAGCCAGGCCCGCCAGCCGCCGTCCAGCACCGCCGCCGCCTGGTGGCCCATGTACCCCAGCAGCCACCACAGCCGGGCGGCGTAGGAACCGTTGTGCTCGTCGTAAGCCACCACCTGCTTGCTGCGGTCAATGCCCAACCGGCTGAACGTCGCCCGCAGCGCCTCCGGCGTTGGCAGGGGGTGGCGGCCACGGTCGGTCACCGGCGGGCCGCTCAGATCGCGGTCCACGTGGGCGTAGACTGCCCCGGGAACGTGGCCCTGTTCGTAGGCCCGCCGGCCGGCCTCCGTGTCGGCCAGGTTAAAGCGGCAATCTACAATGACCCAGGTCGGGTCGTCCAGGTGTTGGTATACAGTTTTTGGGGTAAGCAGGGTGGTGTAGGCCATCGTCTTGCCAGGCGTAGAACGATTTGGCAAATCGTTCCCCAGCCAGGCGCTAAATGCTCAGCGCCTGGCGCATCTTCTCACTTAAATAGATTTCTCCGTTTAAGATATACCGGATGGCTGTTAATATATAATCCGTGTCCTTTTTCATGACGTAGCCACGGGCGCCGGCCTGTAGCGCCAGGCTGGCATAGGTAGATTCGTCGTGGCCGGAAAGAACCAGGCAGGGCAGTTCCGGCCGTTCTTGATGTAATTGCTCGACCAAAGTGAGGCCACCGGCCCCAGGCAGGGAAATGTCTACCAGGACCAGGTCTGGCTCAGCCTGGGGAATGCGCTGCAACGCCTCGGCCGCCGAGGCTGCTTCGCCCGCCACAGCCAGGTCCGGCGCGCGCTGCAACAGCTTGGCCAGGGCCATCCGCATAATGGGGTGGTCTTCCACCACGAAAATAGTGTAAGTTACCGGCTCCTTGTCAGCCATGATTGCTAGTCCACCAGCGACTCTACCCTCCTTTGAGGAATAGCTATCGTGATCGTTGTCCCTTGACCGGGAGAAGATTCAATATCCATCCGGCCGCCAAACAGCCTCAGGCGCTCCCGCATGTGGCGCAGCCCGTAACTGCTGTTGGCTTTCAAGGCGGCCGCCACGTCAAAACCGGCCCCCTCGTCTATGACCTGGACCACCAGGTCGTCTCCTTGGGCAAAGGCGCGGAGCTCTGCCTGGTTGATCCCGGCGTGCTTGACGACGTTAAACAGCGCTTCCCGGACCATTTGAAAGAGCAAGAGGTGCATGTCGTCGCCGGGCGGCTCCGGGACTTTCTTCATCGTCAATTTTACTTCCAGCCCATGCAGCTCCCGCATGTGGTGTACCAGCCACTTTAGCGATTCGCCGAAATTCTGGCTCTGGAGCACCGGCGGAGAAAGGTCTATGCTCAGCCGCCGCGTAATCCGCAACCCCTCTTCGATCATATTCTTAACTTCGTCAACTTGGCCCGGGGAAAGTTTTTTCTTACCGGCCGCCAGATCGTCTTTGACCAGTTGAACGTGAACCTGGGTAGCAAAAAGCAATTGCTGCAAATCTTCGTGCAGCACCTGGGAAATCCGCTGCCGCACCTGCTGTTCGGTGGAAATGAGCTGTGAGGCCAGCGTCCTCACCTGGGTGGTGCGCTCCCTCACCCGCTCCTCCAACGTCTCGTTCAGCGCTTTAAGCCGCAGTTCCGACTGTTTGCGCTCAATGGCCTCGGCCAGCAGAGTAGCCACAGCCTGCAAGAAGTTCACCTCTTCCTGGCTAAAGGAACGCTTCTGGCGGCTGTGTGCCCGCAGCACGCCGTAAGGCTGGCGCAGGCCGGGAATCACCACGCTGGCGCTGCTGACAATGCCTCGCTCGGCTAAATGGTCCGGCAGCTTAAACCGCTTTTCCCGTCTCCACTCTTCGACGAGGTGTGGTTCATTCCTGTGCAGGGCGAAACCGGCGCTCGGTTTTTCTCCTGCTTGAGTGACCACCTGGCCGATGTCGTTTTCATCCCATCCCTGGCCGGCCTTTAGAAGCAACGCCTCCTCGTCTGGTTGCAGTTCCAGCACCTCGGAAAATTCAACCTCCAGCGTTTCACAGACCTGTTTGGCGGCTTCATTGAAGAGGGAGTCCAACTCGACGTCTTCCAGGGCCAGCCGGCCGAGCATGGCCACGGCCGCCTGCTGTTGGACGCGCCGCTGCACTTCCTGCTGCGCGCGCTTTAACTCAGTGACGTCCACGAAGGTAATAACGACGCCGTCAATCCGGTCCTCGACCGTCCGGTAGGGGAGGAAACGAGTCAGGTACCAGCGGCCGTCTTCACTGTATACCTCCCGTTCGATAGGGACCAGTGTGCGCAGCACGCTGGTGGTGTCGTCCAGCAGGCCGGTGTAGCCTAATTTGTGCGTCAGGTGGGCCAGCGGCCGGCCGCTGTCAGAGGCAAGGATATTAAACAACTCGCTGGCCGGGGGCGTAAAGCGTTTGACGCGCAAGTCGCGGTCCAGAAACAGAGTCGCAATGTCGGTGGCCACCAGCAGGTTCTGTAAGTCGCCGGTCAGTTGGCTCAATTCCTCAACCTTATTTTTATTTTCCTGGTTGAGGGTGATCAGCTCTTCGTTCATGGACTGCAGCTCTTCTTTGCTCGTCTCCAGTTCTTCGGCCGTCGAGCGCAGCTCCTCGTTCGTGGACTGCAGCTCCTCGTTAGACGCCTTCATTTCCTCCTTGGAGGTCTCAAATTCATCAATCGTCGTTTGCAGCCACCTTTTGGTCTGTTCCAGCTCCGCTTCTAACTCTCGAATCGTGGCATTGTCGGCTCGTGTTGCCTCCCGCGGCTCTTTTTCGATGCTCTGAGTTTCCTCGCTATCCTCAAAAACGATCAGGGTAAACCCTTCCAGGTCGGCCTCCCTGGCCGGGTAGACTGACAGGATGACGTCTTGCTGCTTTCCCTCGATAGTAGCCCGAACAAGCTTTGATTCGGCGGCTTTTTCCTTCTTGAAAGCGCCGTACAGCATCGTCGTTAGCTCAATGCGGAATGGCGGCCGGACACGCTGCAGGATATTGTTGGTTGGCTCACCGCCCGGCTGCCGCAAGTAGCGGCCGGCGCCCTCCGACAGGTGGACGATGTTGTAGTCGGCGTTGACCAGGACGCTGGGCGGGGCAAACCGCTCAATCATCCGCCGGTGGATGGCGGCCGAGCTAATTACCTCCCGTTGATCCAGCGCACCGCCGACGGTGGGCGTCCGGCTGGACAGGGTGAACGGTAGCGCCGGCAGGCGCGGCGTGACTGAAGGGAGACTCTGGAAGATACCATGCTTTATGCCGACTTCCCGGAACAGTCCTGACCCTTCAACTGTTTCCGAAGGACCGAGAAACAGATAACCTTCCGGCCGCAGGGTGTAGTGGAACAGCTCGAAGATCTGGTGCTGGGCCTCGCGCTTGAGGTAAATGAGCAGGTTGCGGCAGGAGATGAGGTCCTGCCTGGAAAAGGGGGGATCCTTCAATAAATTGTGCGAGACAAAGAGGACACGTTCACGGACCTCCTTCCTGATCCGGTAGCCGCCTGGCTCTTTCTGGAAAAAGCGTTCCAGCCGCTCCGGCGGCACGTCTACGGCAATCGCTTCCGGGTACAGCCCCACGCGGGCCTGCCCCAGGGCGTCCTGGCTGATGTCGGAGGCGAAGATTTGAATCTCCGGCGAGTAGTCCAGCCGGCTGGCATGTTCCAGGAAAAGCATGGCCAGGCTGTACGCTTCTTCGCCGGTGGCGCAGCCGACCACCCAGGCCCGCACCTGGCGGCCTTCTGTTTTACCGGCCAAGATCCGGGGAATCACCTCTTGCTCCAGGGAGTCAAACGATTCCCGGTCGCGGAAGAAGTTAGTGACGGTAATGAGCAGGTCTCTAAAAAGAGCGGTGACCTCTTCCCGATTGGCCCGCAAAATGCGCAGGTAATCGGCCAGCTCGTCCACCTGCTGGATTTGCATCCGGCGGTGGACCCGGCGGGTGAACGTGGACGGCTTGTAATGGGAAAAATCATGCCCGGTGTGGCCGCGCAGTTGGGCCACTATCTTTTGCATGGCCTCCTGGGTGGGTTCGGTGGCCGGCTCGCCGTCGCCGGTCACGGGGAATTGCGGCCGGCTTTGCGCGTAGCGCGCCAGTTGGGCCGGGATCTCCTGGACCGGCAGAATGAAATCTACCACTCCGGCGCCGATGGCGCTCTGGGGCATGCCGTCGTACTCGGCCTCGTCGGGGTCCTGGACGGCGATCAGCCCCCCCCGCTCTTTGATCCGTTTAATCCCCAGCGTGCCGTCCGAGCCGGTCCCGGACAGGACGATGCCGATAGCCTGTTCGCCGTGGGTGTCGGCCAACGTGCGAAAAAAGTGGTCTATCGGGGAGCGTGGCCGCTGCGTCCCTTCGGTCTTGGATAGGCGCAGGTGGGTGTCTATAGCCGACAGGTAGCGGTTAGGCGGAATGACGTAGACGTGGTCGGCGACTATCTCGACCGTATCCGTCACCTCGGCCACCGGCATGGCCGTGTGCTGCTGCAGCAGGTTGGGCAGGTGGCTGACGTGCTCGGGCGACAGGTGGCTGACGATGACGTAGGCCATCCCGCTGCCAGGTGGCACGCGGTCGAAAAAGTGCTGTAGTGCCTTTAACCCCCCGGCCGAGGCGCCGATGCCGACGACGATAAATGACTGGCGGGCGTCCCGGTCCACTTGGGGGGAGGATTTTTTCCGCCCCCCTCTTTGAGCGCTCTTTTCTTCTGCCATTGTGGTTACATTCTTGTTCGTACGCTCATGAGGTAGAGGAGGACTCTACCCGGCGCCTGCGCGGCTGCGTGAACTGTTGTGAAGGGCAGCCGTGCCTCTATGATACTCTAAATAGGTCTAATAGCCTATAGCTCTTAGTCAGGTATCTCTGTTACTGGCGGGGTGGCTGTGGAAGTAGGCGTGGCCGTCGCCGGCGCGGCGACCGGGGCCAGGAAGTGGACCGGCCAGAAGGCGGTCTCGCGGATGGTCGCGCCCTGGCCCAGGTTTTCCAGCCGGACCTGCCACTGGTAATCGCCGGGCGCGGCCGGGACCGCGGTGGCCAGCAGCTTCAGTTGGTACTGGCCGGCGGCCGTCGGCTCCTGGACGGCGCCAATCTGGAAGGTGCGCAGGGCCGATTGCAGGTAAACGGCGAAGCGCTCGCCTGGCTGGAGCGGCTCGGTCCAGCTCCAGGTGAAGATCAGGTAATTATCCGCGGCCAAAACGAACTCGCTGTTTTGCGGCGGCCCCAACAACTGGAGCACCGGTTCCGGTGTGGCCGTGGGGCTGGGCAGCGCCGGCGGCGGGGCGTCCACCACCGGCAGGCCCAACGAGGCAAATTCGGCCACCCAGTACCAGATGTTAGGGGCGTCAAAGTTGATGGTGTAGCCTACGCCCAGGTCGGTGGCCGCCGGGTTGAGAATGATGTTGCGGTGGGCCGGGCTGTTGACCCAAAATTCGACGGCCTCCACGGCCGTCGGCATCCCCCAGGCGGCCGCCTCGCCCCCATACCCGCCCGGGTAGCCGGCCTGGCGAATCCGCCAGGCCGGGGAGGAGCCGTCGGAACCGGCGTGGCCGGTGTAGCCGTAAGCGGCCATGTCGTTGCTCTGGGTCTGGGCGGCGACGCTTAATTCGTAAACGTAATTCAGCGCCGGCACGTTAAACTGGCGGCGGGCCTCGTTGACATAGATGAACAGGCCCTCGACCGGCGTGGTTGTCGCCGGCAGCTCCAGCGGCTGGAGAACGAACGGCGTAGCCAGCTCACCCTGGGGAACGCTGGCCAGAGCGCCGGCCGGCGCTCCGCCGGCCGGGTCGCTATTAGTGATGACAGGCAGGTACAGGAACAAAATCCCCGGCTCGACGTGGACCCAGCGGGACAGTTGCGTGTCGCCATAGTCGTTGCTGACCGTCACCGTCACCAGGTAATCGCCGGCCGACCAGTAGACGTGGTTCATTTGCCCGCCCTCGTAACCCTGGCCGTCGCCCATGTCCCACAGGATGCGGGTGGCGCTGCCGTCAGCCAGGATCTGGCCGCTCAAGAGCTGGCCGGCCACAGCCACCTCTTCGATGAGCAGCTCGGCCGTGGCCTGAGGGCCAATGGTCACCATCTGTAAGGCACTGGACTGGCCATAGGCGTTGCCGGCGATCAACTGCACTTGGTACGTGCCGGGGAAGGCGTAAGTGTGGACGGGGCTGGCCTCAGTGGATGTACTGCCGTCGCCAAAGTTCCACAGGTAGGTCAACGGCAGCTCGCCGCCGCTTTGGTTGACAAATGTAATTGGCTGGTTGACGGCCGCCGTCGTATCGGCCAGGCTGAAGGCGGCCAGGGCTTGGGGAATAATCGTAATGGTCCCGCTGGCCGTCGTCGAGGCCAGGGGGTTAGACAGTTGCAGCGTGACCGGGTACGTGCCGGCGACTGGAAAGACGACCACCGGGTTTTCTGCGTCCACGACCCGGCCGTCGCCCAGCGTCCACAGTTGGGTCATGGGACCGGGGCCCACCACCTCGGCCAGCAGTTGCACCGGCTGGCCGACGGCGGCCTGGGGTGGGTCAAAGCGAATGGTCGCCTGGGGCGGAATGCCGACCCAATAAGTGGCGGTAAAAGTGTACTGCTGGTTGCCTTCAACCAGGGTGGCGATAATCGTCTGCTCCGGCTGTTTCAGGTCGGCCACGTTGACCGATAACTGGAGCAACAACTGGTCTGCCCCCCCGCCAGGGATAACCGGCTGCCAGTTGAGGCTGTTAGCCTGGACGTTAAAGGAAGTCCCGGCCGGCAGGCTCTCCATGCGCAGGGAAGCGTTGGCCGGCAGCGCCAGGATCACCTGCGGCGTGGCCGGGTTGCTGTCCTGATTGGCGAGAATGACGCTCAGGGTCACGTCGCTGCCAGGGGCGACGGCCGGGGGGGAGACGGCCATGGTCAGCTCCAACAGGCTTTCTTGTTGGAACGGGTTGGGCAGCCCAAAGGGCCACGGGCCGGAGGCCAGGGCAGGATGTCTCGATGCAATCGTGAGTGCAAGGAGGACGCCGACACAGGCCAACCCAAAACCCAGGCGACGAGAGCCCTTCATAACCCCGCAGTTTACCAGAGTAGGACAACTTTGCAAATGTGTATCTCGTCAAGCAACCCGGCCCTGATGCATTGCTGGGTAATACTCGCGCTCAATACGGCGACGTTCTTGCTGTTACCTGATGGCTGCGTTGGAATTGAAGAACTCCACCGCCGATCCACCCGTTTCGTTGATGAGGGCTTCGATGTCTTCGATCTCACGCTCAACCGCATACGGCTGCGTGTCAGTGCTGTCGCCTCGTCCCCGACGATCATAGTGGAACACGGTGAAGTGCTGCGCCAGTAGTGGTAATGCAGCCAGTTGCGCGGTCTCTGAGTCCATCGCTCGTTGTTCGAACATGCCACCCACGAGGATAAGCGCCGGCCCTTCACCGATCTTGTCATACGCGATTCTTGTACCATCTGCAGTGCGGTTATTCTGGTTCATCTTTAATCTCCTTTTCCTGGAGTTCCTTCAGCAGTCCATCCAAACGGGTATATCTTTCTTCTAACAAGTCGCGGTAAGCCTCTAACCAGTGAGCGACCTCGGCCAGCGGCTCTGGTTGAAGCTCGTACCAGCGCCGCTGCGCATCCTGGCGCACGCGCACCAATCCTACCTCGCGCAGCACCCGCAGGTGCTTCGAGACGCCGGGCTGGCTGATTCCCAGGGCATCAACCAGCTCGCCGACGAGGTGGGGCCGCTCGCGGAGCAAGTCCAGAACACGGCGGCGCATAGGTTCGGCCAGGGCTTCGTAGACTGTCATCATGTAATTAGTATACCACATTAGTTATATAGCTGTCAAGTTATATAAGAAACAAAAGAAAAGATGAACAACAAGCGCCTCAGCGCGGTTTTGAATATAATTCAGGGTGACAAACGCTGGTTCAGGATGACCGAGGTAACATTGCCGGCCCTGGCTAAATAAGGTATCGTTCCCTTGCCAGTGGACAAGGTGAATAATGAACAGCCAGCAGGAATTACAGGCGCCGGCCGCGGCCGAAGCGACTGCCATCCGGCAGTGGGTCAGCGTCGTCATCCCCGCCTATAACGAGGTGGGGGCGATTGGCTCGACGCTGGTCCAGCTCCAGGCGATGATGGCCGGGGCCGGGCTGGCCGGGGAAATTATCGTCGTGGACGACGGCTCCTCGGACGGCACGGCCGGGGAAGTCGCCCGCTACCCGGCCGTCCGGCTGGTCCGCCACGTGGCCAACAAGGGGTATGGGGCTGCGCTCAAGACTGGCATCCGCCAGGCCTGTTACGACACGGTAGTCATCGTGGACGCCGACGGCACCTACCCGATTGAGATGATCCCCCGGCTGGCGGCCGAGATTGGCCCGTACGACATGGCTGTGGGGGCGCGTACCGGGGAGAGCGTCAACGTGCCGCTGCGCCGCCGGCCGGCCAAGTGGGCGCTCAACCGGTTGGCCAATTATCTCAGCGGCCTGCCCATCCCCGACCTGAATTCCGGGCTGCGGGCCTTCAAGCGCGATGTGGTCTTGAGCTTCTTCCGCCTGCTGCCTTCCGGCTTTTCCTTCACCACGTCGCTGACGCTGGCCATGTTGACCAACGATTACAACGTCGTCTACCTGCCGGTCAATTACCACCACCGCACTGGCCAATCGAAGATCCGCCCCATCCGCGACACCATCAACTTCTTCTCCCTGGTGGTCCGCATGGTGCTGTCCTTCCGGCCGCTGCGCGTCTTCATCCCCGTCGCCTCCGTTTTCCTGTTCTTGAGCGCCATCAAAGTCACCTACGACATCAACGCCTACGACTTTCACCTGGCCACCTCCACGGTCGTGCTCCTCACCCTGACCTTTCAAATGATCGTCCTCGGCCTCATCGCCGACCTGGTCGTATCATTGCACAAGCAATAGGGAATGTGGGGCGATTTGTCAAATCGCCCTACGATTCTAAGGGTACCTGGTCATGAGCGGCAGCGCACAACTGGAAGACGACAACACAACAAGCGGACAGACCTCAGCCCAGGTTCACAACTCACCACTCAGCCCTCAGTCCTCAGCCCCCAGCCCCCAGCCCCCAGCCTCCAGCCCTCAGCCCTCAGTCCCCGAGGTTGCCTTCAGCAACCGGCGTCCTCAGTCCCCGAGGTTGCCTTCAGCAACCGGCGTCCTCAGCCCTCAGTCCTCATCACTCATTGCTCGTAGTTGGCCTTGCCAACTGCGCTCATTGCTCATCGCTCTTTTAGTAGCCGTGTTGTTCATTCTCCAGGTCGTCGGCATGCACGCCACCTTCGCCCGCCAGGTGACGGCCGCGGCCGATTTTCATTCCCGCTGGTATGGGGCGCGGGCGCTGCTGCTGGAAGGGCGGGACCCCTACAGCCCGGAGGTCACCGCCGAAATCGAGGCCATCCGCGACCCTAACCAGCGGCGGACCAACAGCTTCAGCTTTGCCTTTCCCCTGCACGTCATCTTCGTCTTCTGGCCGTTGGCTTACCTGCCCTACGACTGGGCCCAGGTCGCCTGGATGGTGGCGCTGCAATGGATGGCCATTGCTATAGCAGCCGGCATGCTGCTCCTGGAAGGCTGGCGGCCGGCCCCGGCCGCGGCGGCCGGCGTCATCCTGGCCACCCTCTTCTTTTACCCGGCGGCACGGACCATTCTCCTGGGCCAGTTTACCTTGCCCGTCACCCTTTTCCTGGTCCTGTGCCTGCTGGCCTGGCAGCGCGGCCGGGACGGCCGGGCCGGGTTTTGGCTGGCCGCCACCTCCATCAAGCCGCAAATGGTCGTCCTGGTCGGCCTGTGGCTGGTCTTGTGGGCCATCAGCCGGCGGCGCTGGCGCTTTGTCCGGGGGATGTTACTGGGTGGCGGCCTGATGCTGGCCGCTTCGCTGGCCCTTCTGCCGCGCTGGCCGCTCAGTTTCCTGGAAGACGTGCAACGCTACGCCGAGGTGGCCAGCGGCCGCCATCCGCTGGACGTGCTGCTGGAGATGGCCTGGCCTGGCGCCTCGCGCCTGGCCTTTTACCTGCTGGCGGCCGTTCTTCTGCTGCTCATGGGGCTGGCCTGGTGGCGCGGCTGGGGCCAGGACGGCCCCCGGGCCACGCGGGCTTTATACTGGACAATGGCCGTCACTCTCCTGGTGCTCTTCCAGACCGGCTCCACCAACCAGGCAATTTTGCTCATTCCCTTGCTGGCCTGGCTGGCGGAAGTCAACCGGCGCTGGGGACGCTGGCCGGCGCTGCTGGGCGCAGCCGTCCTGGTGGTAGCTCCCTGGGTGTTGTTTCTAAACACCATCCGGGGCAATTACGAAAACCCTCTTCTGCTCTTACCCTTACCGTTCTTTTGCCTGGCCGTCCTTTTTATTTTAGATTTTAGATTTTGGATTTTAGATCGTGAATCCAAAATCCAAAATCTAAAATCCAAAATTCAGTGAGTCGCTGGCTGCGCCTGGGCCTGCATGTGGCCGGGCTGGTTCTGCTGGTCGGGCTGCTGTGGTACGCCGGGCCGGCCGCCTGGCGCCAGGTGTTAGCCGGTGAATGGGGAGCTATCCTGGTCGCCTTCTTGCTGACCGGCCTGGCCAACATGCTTTCGGCCAGCAGGCTACGGTTGGTGAGCCGGTCTGGGAACCTGTCCGGGAGCCCGCCGGTCGCCTGGCGCCGTTATTACCATCTGACCATGGTCGCCAATGCCCTGGGGCTGGTCCTGCCGCGCAGCCTCAGCACCGTGGGCGGCAAGGCGGTCGGGCTGCGGTCGGTCGGGGTGCCCTTCAAACGCGCCGTCGCCCTTGTTTTCCTGGACAACGCTTTTGACCTGGCGCTGTTGGGTGCCCTGGTCTTGCCATCGCTCTTCTTTCTACGTGGCCGATTGGCCAGCGTGGCCTGGTCGGCGCTGCTACTGCTCTTTGTCCTGGGATTGGGAGCGGCAATGGCCTGGTTAGGCAGCGGCCGGCTGGCTGCCCTGGCTGGCTGGCTGGCCGGCCGGCCGGGGGCCGGGTTCCTGCGCCGTTTTGAGCCGGAGCGGCTGGCGGCGCTTTTCCCCGGCGGCCGGGCCGCCTGGCCGGTTTACGGCCTGACGGTGGCCATCAATGCGCTCCTGGCCGTGCGCTTTTACTACGTCGCCCAGGCCGTGGCCCTGCCCTACCCCTGGCTGCTCTTCCTGGCCGCCTTTCCGCTGACCCAACTGAGCCTGGTGCTGGGCGGGCTGGGCTTTTTTGACGCCAGTTGGTACGGCGTGCTGCTCCTGGCCGGCGTTGCCAGCCAGGACGCCCTGACCTTCGTCGTCGCCCAGCGGGCCTACGTGCTGCTCTTCATCCTGGCCTGGACAGCCGTGAGCCTGCTGTTGTCGTTGACGGTGCGGGGAGGCGAGAGAGGCAACGGCGAGCAGCCTGTTAATCCTGCACGGCGGCCGGCCGATAAATGAACTTCGTTGGAGCTGCGCCGGGCACGTATTCAAACGCCCCCATGTCGCACCGGGCGCTGCCTGACCCCCCGTCCAGGTGCCGTTCCATTTCTCGCTGGTCGGTGGTCAGAGCAAAAGCCAGAAAGTCCTGGCAGCCGGCCGGATTGCCCATGTCAATCACCGGACTATCGGGCTGGAGGGCGTGGGTCAAGGTCGGGCCGCCGTTGTCGGCCAGCGGGTAGAGTAAAGGGCTAACCCCCAACAGGTTCCCGGCCGTGGTGCCAACAATCACGCAGCCGGCCGTCGTCTCCACCAGGTTGTAGTCGTTCGACACCACGATCCCGCTGCAATCGTCGGCCGTAGGGAAAACCAGGCCCCGCTGATTACCGGCTACAATCGAGTTCTTCATCGTCACAGCACCCGGGCTGGCAACGAAGATGCCACCGCCTCTGCTGCCGGAACTGGCGCCGGCGAAATTAAACGCGACGGTGGTATTAGCCAGATAAGCCGTGCCATTCAGTAGATGCAGTCCGCCGCCGGAACCAGCGGCCGTATTGCCGCTGAGGGTGCTGTTGACCACTGTCAGGCTACCGCTGCTGCTATGAGCAACGCCGCCACCTCCCTCGTCCCCACTGTCGTTGGCGTGTACGGTACTCTTAAAAAGAGTCAACGTGCCTGTATTCCAAATGCCGCCACCACCTTTATGGGCGATATTATGGCTCACAGTGACACTGTTGAGAGTCAAATTGCCGCGATTAAAGATTCCACCTCCTAAGCCTCCCCCTGAGAGCAAACTTTCCCCATTCTGGATAGTCACCCCAGTAATAGACAGGGTGAGAGCGGCGGAATCACTCTCTATGACCCGGTCTTGGGTCAGGCTACCATTGCCGTCAATGGTCGCCCGGCCGCCGCCGGCCACCTGGATGATCAGGTCAGTGCGAATGTCCAGGTCGCCGCCGTTGTCGTCCGGGTCTTGCCGGGTGAGTAGGTAAGTCACGTTAGGCTGCAAAATGATCGTGTCCTGGTCAGGCTTGTTACCGGCCTCCATAACGGCCGCCCGCAGGGTACAAAGGCCGGAAGGAGCGCTGCTGCAATTTCCATCGCCCACACTGGCGTCCGGTTCGTCCAGCGTGCTGTTGACGCTGTACATACTCATGGCCTCCGCCGGCCGGCCGAAGCAGGCCACCAGCAGCGCCAGCCATAACAACAGCAACCGCTTGTTAAAAAGGCAGGTAAAACAATGTTTGCTAGTCATGATCGTTCTCCTTATTTTGAAACGTTTGGGGTCTTTTGGATTTGCCTGGGTCAACCCCACTACTGTTTTACTATGAGCCGCAGTATAATGGGCCGGCCGGTCTAAAAGTTGATTTTTCTTACACGATGTGTTAAGGCAACAAACAAACCGCCCCTCAAACCCGCCTATCGGCGCCCCGGCAACCTTCACCTCTTTTGGCGAGTTGCTGAAGTTCCTGCGCCGCCGGTCGCGGCTGACCCAACGGGACCTGGCCCTGGCTGTCGGCTACACCGAGGCCCACGTCTGCCGCCTGGAAAAGAACTACCGCCCGCCTGA
>JAKEFB010000004.1 GCA_022616275.1 Chloroflexota bacterium | reverse complement strand
GCCGGGTTAAAGAAAGCGCCGGCCGTCGTCAGCAGAAAAATAATGGCGTAAATCTGCCATAGCTCGGTAGCCAGCAACAACCCCAGCACCAGCGCCGTTCGCGCCAGGTCTGAAGCGACCAGGACCGCTTTCCGGGGCAGCCGGTCAATGACCACGCCGGCCACAGGGGCAAAGAGAATGACCGGCGCGACTTCAAAAAACACCGCCCCGGCGACGACCAGGCTGGAACCGGTGCGCTGGTAGACCCAGACGACCAGGGCAATGTAGTGCAGCGTGTCGCCCAGGTTGGAGATGAGCTGCCCTAGCCAGAGTGGGAAGTAGCGCCGGTTACGAATGAGCCGGGCGTAGCTGGCAAACAGGGAGTGTACCGGTGAGACTGCCACGCTTAAACAGGAATCGCTTCGTAACCGTGCTGGCCGGCGGCGGCCACGATTTGCTGAACGGTCACCTGCGACTCATCGTACTCCACTTCCATCTGTTGTTTGCGGTAACTGGCCTTCACCCGCCGGATACCCACCAGCTCATCTTCGAGGCCTTCCAGGCGCATTACACAGGCTGTGCAGTGCATATCGGGAACCCGAAACAATTGCGTGACCATTTTATCCCTTGTCAAAATTGAATGACGCCGCCGAACATGCCCATTGAACAGGTAAAGTACAGGGTCGTGCCGGCTTTCTGGGAGGGAATGTCAATGGGGGTGACGCCGGTCTCTGGCAAAACAGTCTCAAAGTTAAGAGCGGGAATCACAAAAATCCGGCCGCAACTGTAGGAATTCTGCGTGACCAGCTTCAACTGTATCGCCTGGCCGGCCGGGGCGCGCAGCACGCCGGGTTCATAGCCGTAATCGCCAACGGTGATGGTCATCACGCTGCCGGCCGTCAGGCTGGGGTCCACCGACATGGGGCCGCTCTGGCCGGCAAACAGCGATTGTGACGACGAGGATGGGTCGGCTGTGGTCGTTGAGCTATTTAACGATGGCGGCGCTGCTATCGAGGAGTCCAAAGCAGACTGTGTTGCTTGGCCGGACGAACCGGTAAGAAGAGCCGTCAGCCGGCTGAAGGAAACCGGCGAGCCTAGCAAATTCAGCCCGGCGTTGATGGCCACGAACCCTAAGACGAGGACGGTAACGGCCGCCGCCTGGACAAAACGCGCCTCCAGCTTCTTGCCTACCTGGGTCGCCAGGTAAGCCAGGCTAAAGAAAAGTGGGCTGGTCCCCAGGGTGAAGGCCGACAGAATGGCCGCGCCTTCCACCGGGTTGGCAGAGGCAATGGCGGCGGCCATCATGACCTGGGTGACGCCGCAGGGAATCAGTATGGTCAAGAAGCCCAGGAAGATGGGGGTGAGAGCCGCATCGGCGCTGTTTTTGGCCGTCCGGCGGATGGCGCGGGTGACGAAGGCCGGCGGCTCGAGGGCAAAATAGCGGAAAATAGGGTGTACGTTAAGCATCCGCAAGGCCGTGCCGACCATGAAAACGCCCACTGCCAGTTGGAGGGCCGCCCGCGTGGCCGGGGTCAGTTGTAAAACGCCGCCCAGCCAGCCCAGCAAGAAGCCCAGGATGGCGTAGGTGACCAGTTTGGCCACCAGGAAGAGGAGGACCGGCCGGATGGAGGCCCGCCGCGCCTGGGCTAACAGCCGGGCGCGCTGGCGTTCAGCCCGCCGGCGGCTTTTGCGCCGGGAAGTGGTGAGCCGTGGAACGGCCGGCGTCAAAAGGTGTTGCTGGATTGATTGCTCGGCGTGGTGGGCCACCGAACTGGCCAGCAGGCCACCCTGCACGGCCAGACAGCTTAATCCACCGGTGGTTAGCCCGGTCAGGAAAACGACGGCGAGGTTCGTCAAGGGCCACTCCTTTTCTAACGAATGGCTGCGTTTGTTGCCGCCCTTCCAGTTTACTACTCCATTGTAGTAACGTTGGTTTATTGTGCCAACTATCGCTTTCAGTCAGGTTCGGCCAGCAATACCTCCAGTTGCTGGTGGTACTCGCTCTCCCCGGTCGGGCCGATGATGACCGCTCGAATCTGGCCCTGCCGGTCAATGAAGAACTTCTCCGGCACCCCCTGCATCCGGTAACTATTAGAAATGCGCGTACCCAGGTCAGGCCCATTCGGGTAGGTGATGCCAAACTCTTCTAAGAAGGCGCGGGCAGCCGGTTCGGTGTCGGCATAAGCCACGCCGACAAAGACCACCCCTCGGCCGCGATACGCCTGCCACAACGCCTCCAACATGGACGCCTCCTGGCGGCAGGGAATACACCACGAAGCCCAGAAGTCTACCATGACCACTTTGCCCCGCTGCTCAGACAGGCGAAAGGTTCCGCCCTCGAAGAGTTCCAAGGTGAAGTCTGGAGCCGGGCCGTGGTCAAGCTGGCCGGCCTGGGCGCGGTACAAACCCCAGCCCAGCAGGGCCAGGAAAGCCAGCAGAAATCCCCAGACCAGCCAGCGTTGCCATAGGCTTTTCTTCTGGCCGGCCGTGGCTGGCGGAGTGGCCACAACCTCATCTATCAATTGTCTTTCTCCACCATATCACCTCATTGAAACGTCCCTACGGGCAATTGCCGGCGAAAGAGCAGAGCAACGT
>JAKEFB010000044.1 GCA_022616275.1 Chloroflexota bacterium | reverse complement strand
CGGCCCGACCACCTGGCCGGGGGTGGTAATGCCGTTCAGCTCCATCTCGTAAGCGGTGGCCCGCGTCAGGGCGGTGACGCCGGTCATGGCCACTCGCGTCAGCCGGCCGGGGTCACGGTTGGTGACCGGCCCTGGCCAGGCCAGGCGGAAGGTGGCCAGGGCGGTGGGGCTGCCTTCCAGGCCAACGTGTACGACCAACGGATAAAGCAACTGGTTGAAGTGGGAGTCGAGCAGCGACTGGCCGTCCAGCCGCAGCACCTTTAGATCCGGGGAGAGGCGATGGAAGGGGACCAGGCTCCAGGCCGGCCGGTTGGCCCACAACGCCGTGGCCAGTTCGGCCGGCTGGACGATGGCGACCTGGCCGGCCGGCGGTCCCCACAAGGCGCTGAAAGCGGCGGCCGTCTCCCGGTCGAGGATCAACGTGCCCACAGCAGCGCTGCCTGTTTGCCAGCCGGCCGTCACCTCGGCCAGGGTTACTTCGTCGGCAATGGTGGCAAAGGGCGCAGCCACGGCGTAGAGCCACTGGGCCAGCGGCTCTCCTATGGGCTCTGCCCCGTTGATGGCCAGCGTCACCTGGCCGGCGCTGGGGCCGGCCCAGGCAAAGCGTTGCGGCTGCTGGGCCGCCATTTGCCGGGCCAGCTCGATCAGCTCGGCCGGGACGCCGTCCGCGGCCGCCAGGCGCAGGGGAGGCGGCGGTGTGGCTGAAGCCAGTGGCTGGAGCGGCCGGCTGGTGGGCGGGGCGACGGCCGTCTGGCCCATCACCGGCGACGTCGGCGGCCGGGCCAACCACAAGGGATCGGCCGTGGCTACCAGCGTCGGCAGCGGCCGCGCCTCAACCTGGCAGCCCGCCAGCCACCACAAGCCCACCAGCAAGAGAAAACCCCGCAATCTCAAATCTAAAATCTAAAATCCAAAATCCCTAGACAAAGCGACCTGAAATAGGCTACAGTTATGCTATATTGCTTTTCAAAGCGAGGCCAGAAAATGAGTGATGGTGTCGATCTGAAGAATCCCAGCCTGTACATCAACCGCGAAATCAGCCACATTGAGTTTAACCGGCGGGTCTTGAACCAGGCCTTTGACAAAAGCTACCCTCTGCTGGAGCGGGTCAAGTTCCTGGCCATCTACAGCGCCAACATGGACGAATTTTTCATGGTCCGCGTCTCCGGGCTGAAACAGCAGGTTATCCTGGGTATCACCGACCGACCGCCGGACGGCCTGACGCCTCGAGAGCAGTTGGTAGCCATTCACCGGCTGGTGACCATGCTGCAGGAGCAAAAGCTGCATTATTGGTGTACGGAGCTGCAGCAGGAACTGGCCGAAAACGGCATTCACGTCCTCAACCACCAGGACTTGAAAAGCCGCCACCAGCGCAAGGTGCGCGATTACTTTGAGCGGGAAATCTTCCCGGTGCTCACCCCCCTGGCCTTTGATCCCCACCACCCCTTCCCCCACATCTCCAACCTGAGCCTGAACCTGGCTGTGGTCATTCGCGACCCGGACACGGGGGCCACCCGCTTTGCCCGGGTGAAAGTGCCGGGCACGCTGCCCCGGCTGGTCCCGCTCAACCCGCTGGACCCGGACGAGTTGCTGCCCCCGGCCGTGCAAAAGTTCATCTGGGTCGAGCAGGTGATTGCCGCCAACCTGGACCGCCTTTTCCCCGGCATGGAAATTGAGGCGGTCTATCCCTTCCGGGTGACGCGCAACACGGACATGGACATCCAGGAGGAAGAAGCCGACGACTTGCTGCTCTCTATCGAAGAGAGCCTACGGTTGCGCCATTTTGGCTTTGCCGTTCGCCTGGAAATTGACGTGAGTATGCCCGACCATATTCGCGACATCCTGGTGGCCAATTTGCAAATCGGCAACTTCGACGTCTACAAAGCCAACGGGCCGCTGGGGCTGAGCAGTTTGTGGGAGCTACACCGGCTGGAACGGCCGGCGCTCAAGGACCCTTCTTTCCAGCCGGTCACGCCGCCGCTGCTGCGCTCTAGCGACAACATTTTCAACATCCTCAAGCGCCAGGACATTCTGTTGCACCACCCTTACGACAGCTTCCTGCCGGTGGTGGATTTCGTCCAGGCGGCGGCCGAGGACCCCGACGTGCTGGCCATCAAGCAGACCCTGTACCGCCTTGGCCCCAACCCGCCCATCGTTCACGCCCTCATGCGCGCCCGCGAAAACGGCAAGCAAGTCTCTGTGCTGGTCGAACTGAAGGCGCGCTTTGACGAGGAAAGCAACATCGAGTGGGCCCGCGCCCTGGAAAAGGCGGGCGTCCACGTCGTCTACGGCCTCATTGGCCTGAAAACGCACAGCAAGCTATGCCTGGTGGTGCGCCGGGAGCGAGACGGCATCCGCCGCTACGTTCACCTATCAACCGGCAATTACAACGTCCAGACGGCCCGCGTCTACACCGACCTGGGGCTGATGACCGGCGACGAGCAGCTTGGAGCCGACGCCTCGGAGCTGTTCAATTATCTCACCGGCTACTCCAAGCAAGCGGATTATCGCAAGTTCATCGTCGCCCCGGTGAATATGGGCCGCCGGATATTGAGCTTCATCGAACGGGAAACGGCCCACGGTCCGGACGGGCAGATGATCTTGAAGCTCAATTCGCTGGTGGACGACGAAGTAATTGCCGCCCTCTACCGGGCTTCGCAGGCCGGGGTGAAAGTGGACCTGATTGTGCGCAGTATTTGCTGTCTCCGGCCGGGGCTCGCGGGCGTCAGCGAAAATATTCGCGTCCTCAGCATCGTCGGCCGCTTCCTGGAACATAGCCGGGTCTACTATTTCCACAACCAGGGCCAGCCCGACCTGTACGTGGGCAGCGCCGACCTGATGCCCCGCAACATTGACCGCCGGGTGGAAGTGCTCTTCCCCGTCGAGGACCCGGCCCTCCAGCAAGAAGTCGTGGAAAATATCCTCAAAGTCTACTTGCGGGATACGGCTCGAGGCTATTGGCTGCAAGGCGACGGCTCTTACGTCCCATCGGCCACGCTGTTGGATGACGGCAACAAACCGTTCAATAGCCAGGAATGGCTCCTCAGCGGCCGGGGGACGTTGCAATACCCTATGGACGTGCCCGTCCCCCAGCCAGCGCCCCCGCTAACTCCGTAGACGACGGACGACGGACGACAGACGACTGATAAGCTATCGTCCGTCGTCCGTGGTCTGTCGTCTGTCGTCTCTTCTACAAAGGTCTTTAGCCCGCCGCCCCAAACAAGACTGCCAGGAACCAGATCAGGAAGTCCAGCTTCATGAGCTGGCTGAGGCGCTCCAGTTGCCGGCCGGTGGAGTAGCGGCTGACCCGGATCAGGATGTAGATAACGACCGGGTAGACGCCGACGGCGACAATGTAAGCGTAAACGGGGGTGTAGACGTCGAGCAGGTAAGGCAGCAGCATCACCCAGACGGTGGCCGCCGCCAGGAGATAAAAGACGATGCGGGCCGGCCGCCGTCCCCAGGCGGTGGCAATCGTCCGGCAGCGCTGGCGTAAATCCCCCTCGTAATCGGCCAGCGTCTTGAGCACCTCCCGGCCCATAATGGCCGTGGCAATAATCATGGCCAGCCAGAAGGTTGGCCAGACGTTGCCAGCGGCGACGCCGCCAAAGACGGCGCTCAAGGCCGAAACGGCGGCGACGGTCGCGTTGCCCATCAGGACGGTGCTCTTTAGCCGCCAGGAGTAGAGATAGAGCGCCACCAGGGCGACCGAAGCAACCAGGAACGCGACCAGGTTAATGAAAGCCGCCACCACCAGCGCCAGCAAGCTCATACCCACGGCAAACAACACGGCGCTGCGCGGGCTGAGCATCCCGGCCGGCAGCACCCGCTGCGGCTGGTTGATGCGGTCAATCTCCACGTCCAGGTAGTCGTTCCAGGCGTTGCCGGCGGCCGTGACCAACAGCGTCACAAAAGCCGCCAGGCCAATGTTCAACCACTCGCCGGTTCCGGCGACGTAGCCGCCCAACAAGACGGCCAACGCCCCGCTCAGGGCGTTAAACGGCCGGGCCAACTTATAGACTGCTAGAAAACGTCTCATGGGATCCTCTTCCTTCGGTCCCATTATAACGCGCCTCGGAATGGAGGCAATGAAAGAGATTAGAGATTAGAGATTGGAGATTGAGCAATCTCTAATTTCTGATGAAGTTGTGGGCTCTTATTCATTGAAACTTACGCTGTAGATTAGGACCTGGAACTTGGACCAGTTCTCCTCCCACGTCTCTTGCGGGGCGCTGGCCGTCAGAATGTAAGTGGCGCCACTCTGCACCCGGACGGCAACGATATAGGATTTCATGGCCGGCGTGTCGCCGACGGCCTCCTTTTCGACCGTCACTTGTAGCGCTTCTCGCTCATCAAGGCGAGTGGACTGGATAGCGCCCGAAACCTGATAGCCAGATGCCAGTGGGCCGCTGTCGAGGTAGTGCTGCAAGGCCTGGCTCAGATCAGGGTCGGCCAATGTCTGCCGGAAAACGGCCATAGACGCCCCGGGTTCCTGGATGTTGAGGACTTCTTCTTCACCAAAAAGGAGCAGTCCTTCGGAAACAACCACCTGCCCCCAGTCGGCCGGGTAGAGAAGATCGAGCGCGGCCTCGTTCTTATATTCCCTGACCCGCAGCGGCTCGTCGGTGTTGGCCTTATCTGACTTTTGGCCACAGCCCAACAGGGTGAGGAACGCCAGTCCCGCGAAGGCGAAGCGGACCCAGGGTTTCAGGCTGTGTAGGCGGTTAATTGGCACTACCGCAATCTGGGATCGAGGGCGTCGCGCAAGCCATCGCCAAGGATATAAAGGCAGAGAACAGTCACGGCGATCATCAGCCCTGGCGCGATGACCAGATGGCGGCCGTCGGGAATGAGAATGAACTGTTGGGCTTTGGTAAGCATGGAACCCCAGGTGGCCGTGGGCGGTTGGACGCCGAAGCCCAGGAAGCTGAGGGCAGATTCAGACAGGATAAGAATGCCGACCCGCCGGGCGGTGGCGATGATGACGATGGGCAGGATGTTGGGCATGATGTGGCGCCACATGATGCCCAGATCGGTGCCGCCCATCGCCCTGGAGGCGATGACGAATTCCCGCTCGCGGAGCGACAGCACGGCGCTGCGGACGAGGCGACTGATGAACGGCCAACCCAATAAGGCAAACAGAATCGTCAGGGTAGCCGGGGTGATGTTGAAGAGGGAGCCGACCACCAGGAGCAGGAAGAGGCCAGGGATGGCGGTCAGGGTATTGATGACCCAGATGATAAAGTCGTCCACCTGCCGGCCGAAGTAGGCGGCGACCATGCCGATGGCAATGCCGAGCACCAGGGTGAAGATAGTGCCAAAGACGCCGATAGCCAGGGAGATACGGCCACCAAATAGGAGGCGGGCCATCTGGTCACGGCCGACGCCGTCGGTGCCAAGCCAGTGTTCGCTGGACGGTGGGGCGAACGTAGCCAGGATGTCGGTATCGTCCGGGCCGACGCCAAGGATATTGTCGCTAATGAACCCGGCCCCCAGGCACAGTAGGGTAATGATCAGCAGCACGGCGAGCGCGACCAGGCTCAGCTTGTCTTTGCGCAGTTGCCGCATAGACATCTGCCAGAACGACAGAGACTCGCGCTGCAGCAGGCTGGCATCGGGAGAAAATGTGGCGACAGGTCCACTAAGGGCCCGTCTTGCGGTGGCCTCATCTACGCTCATTGGGTACTCCTGTTATTCTAAGCGCACCCGCGGGTCAACGAGGACCAGCAGGAAATCCGAGAGCAGGTTGCCAAGGACAACCAGGATTGCGCCGACGATGACCGTAGCCATGACGATGGGATAATCCCGGGCGGAGACAGCATCAACCGTCATCCGGCCCAGGCCAGGCCAGGAGAAGATACGCTCGATAACCACGGCGCCGGCAACCAACCCGGTGATCGCCGGGCCAAGGATGGTGACGATGGGAACCAGGGCGTTGCGCAGCGCGTGGGAATAATATACCTGCCGGGGCGAAAGCCCCTTGGCATGGGCCGTCCGGATGTAATCCTGGCCAATGACCTCCAAGATCTCTGCCCGCATAAAGCGGGAAAAGAGGGCGATCCAGGTAACGGCCAGGACAAAGGCGGGCATGGCCAGGTGTTTCAGGCGGTCAATGATCGAGATGGTGTCCTTGTTGAGGGGCAGCCGGCCGCCGCTGGGCAGCCAGTGAAGCTGGACGCTGAAAAACATGATCAACATCAGGCCAAACCAGAAAGGTGGGATGGCGTCGAAGACCACCGAGAAGAAACGGGCGAAATTGTCAATAAAGGAGCCACGAGCGGCGGCCGAGACAACGCCGACGGCGACGCCCAGAACGACTCCGAACAATAAGGCCACCCCGGTGAGTTCGAGCGTGGCCGGCAGACGCTCCAAGATCATCCCTAACACGGGACGTTTATCATAGATGGAGTCGCCAAAATCGCCCCGGATGAGACCGCGCATCCGGCACTCGCCCTTAAAATCACCAAAGAGCCAGATGAAGTACTGCTCGGGCAGCGAGCGATCCAGGCACAGCGCCTTGGCGATCATGGCCCGATCTTCGGCCGTGGAATTGGGATTGGTGAAGGTGAGGAGTTGAACCGGGTCGCCAGGCGCCGCCTGGACGAGTAGGAAGGAGATTAGCGTGATGCCAAAGATGGTGGGAATTGATTGAATGAGGCGGCGTACAAGATAGGCAATCATGACTTTTTCCCGGGGGAGAAGGAGGGCCGGCCGGTTTG
>JAKEFB010000288.1 GCA_022616275.1 Chloroflexota bacterium | reverse complement strand
GCCCGCCGGCTGGGTGTTTGTTGAGACGCTGTTCTGGCTCTGGCCAACGATGGCCGGGCCGCCAGCCAGGGTGGTGGTTACCAGCACGCCATTTTGGAGCTGGGCTGTTGGGGAAGCCAGGCCGGCGGGGGAGGTAGTGACCGGCGTGCTGTCTTCCACCGACCCGACTACCGTAGCTGCGCCGGCCGGCATGGCGTTGACCGAGGTAGCGGCGTCTACCTGAGGCGTGGGGTTAGTAATCCCGCCTGGTTGAATGTATTGAGTAGCACCCGTATTGGCTGTTCGGGAAGTGAGGTTCAGCGTCAATGGATCACCGGCCGCTGACCTATAGCCCAGAATTAACAATACCAGTAAAGTTCCCCAAAGAACATCGTGTACAACTTGGTTCTTCATCGTAATATTCTCCTGGTTGCTAACGTGGTGGTGTTGCTGGCGGTGGCGGTTCCGTTGATGGTGGCGGTGGTGGTGGTGGCGTTGGTGGCGGTTCATTATCACCACCTGACCCAGGTGTTGGTTCTGCCGGTGTAGGAGTCGCTGTCGGCTGGGGTGTATCGGTTGGCGTTGGCGTGAGGGTTGGCGGCCGCCGGGTGTGGGTTGGCGTGACTGTGGGCGTATCCGTAGGTGTCGGCGTGGGCGAAGCTGTAGACGTGGCCGTGGCCGCCGGCACCAGGCCTGGGGCCAGGGGATGGTATAGCTCGTAGCGGGCCGGGAAGGGCGCTTCCGGCCGGCCGCTGCCGCCCACCCGGCCGGCCAGGCCTTCGGCCAGCTCCAGGGGCTCGTCGCTTAAATCCCCCTTCAGGCGGCAGCGGCCTTTCAAGCAGTCAGCCTCAAAGCGAAATGGCTCGGCGCTGTAAGTCGCACCCAGCAGGCCGCCATCCTGGGCCAGATTGGCCTCTGCGCCAAATGGATTAGCTACGACAATAAGGCCAGAGGCTTGCAGGGCCAGCCGGCCGCTCCTGATGACAATACGGAGCGGAGCGGGCCCCTGGTCTCCGGCCGGGGCCGTGATTTCCACTTCGGTGTGGTTTTCTAAAAACAGGCGGGCGCCGCCAGGCAAATTTAATTCGGCCAGGCCGGTGCCGTTCATTATGGTTAGTGGGCCCTCGTTTAAGGGCAGGGCGTCGCCGGCGCCCAGGCTGTTTCCGCCCTCTCCGACCGCCCAGCGGGAGCCAGCTCCGGCGCTGGCCACGATCACCAATGCGCTATCAGGGGGGAGGGGGGTATTTGTAGGCCCGGCGGTTGGTAGAGCGGCCGTAGGGACAGGCGTTGGCCTGGGCGGCCGATCTGAGAGGAAGCCAGCCAGAAAGACGAATGAGACGATGAGCAGGAACAGGGCGGCCGCTCCGCTCAGATAGACAAACAGGGGATGGGTGTACAGGGGGTAGGCGCTGCCCGGCATCTCGACGACAATGGCGCTAACGTTGTCGTCAGCCTGGCGGCCGACGGCCCTTTTCACCAACCGGTCGGCCGCCTTCTGGGGCGGGTAATGGGTCACCAGGCGAGTAATTTCCGGCAGCTCCACGTAATGGCCGTCGCTGCCATTCCGCTCCTTAATCAACCCATCGGAGCACAGCAACAGCCATTCGTTGCGGCTTAACTTCAACCCCTGGTTCTGGCAGGCGCTTTCTTCCGTATCATCTTCCTTGAGGAAAAGGCCAAGGTCAACAATGGTCTCTTTTTCACCCAGCGACCGGGCCAACTCTTCGCGCTTGGGGTGCCGGGCTGCCTCGGCCCGGGTGATGCGCTCCTGGCGCAGCATTTCGTAGGCCCAGGTGTGGTCGCGGGTCAGTTGGGTAGCCTGGCCCTTGCGGACCAGGTAGGCCCGGCTGTCGCCTACGCTGGCCAGGTAGAGCCGGTTCTGGTGAATTACGGCTACCGTGGCGGTGGTGCCCATGCCTTCGCGCTCTTTGTTCTCGCGGGCGGCCTGGAGGACGGCGGCATTGGCGTTTTCCAGCGCCGCCTCCAGCACCTCCGGCAGGCGAGCCGGTTCGCCTACTTCGGCTCTGGTCAGCGTTTCCAGGGTCTTTTCCACGGCCAGTTGGGCGGCTACCTCTCCGGCGCTCTCGCCACCAATCCCGTCGGCAACGATAGCTACCAACAGGTTGAGACCGTCGGCCGTGGTTACCGGCCTGACTTCAATGACGTCTTCCATATTCGGGCGCCGGCCCGGGTGTTGCGCTTTGCCGACCCGGACCCGGCTTTCCAGGTTATTCGTTGGGGGATGCTTTTCTGGCGGCTGTTGGGCCATCTCTACTTGTGCTCCGAGTGAATATGTCAGCAGGCCGGGTTAGCGCCGGCCGAAGAACCATAACCGTTTCGGCCGGCGCGGCTCGACCGTTTGGGCTACCGCACCGTTGCTTAACTGGCTCAATTCTTGGCCCAGTTGTAGCAGCGACAGCCGGTGGTCGGGGTTTTTAGCCAGGCAGCCATCAATAATTAACTCTTCTAAGTACGGTGGGATTTCCGGTGATAACTCCCGAAGGGAGGTGGGACGCGAGTTCAGAATTCGCTGCGTCAGGGAGCGTTCGTTGCGGCCGGCAAAGGGCAACTGGCCGCCAACCATGCGGTAGAGAACTACCCCCAGGCCCCAAACGTCTACTTTTTTCAAATCGAGGCCGGCAACCAACTCCGGTGGCACCTGCATCTTGGCGATGGAAACCTGCTCCGGCGGCATAATGTAAAACGAACCGGCGTCGGGCAGGCTGACCCGCATGGCAATGCCAAAATCAATTAAAACCGGCGTGAAGGGTTGGCCCGGCCGCACCGGCTCACGAAAAACGATATTTTCTAGCTTGAGATCGTTATGGGCGTATTCCTGGCGGTGGACGTAGTCCAGCGCGCGGGCAACTTCCAGGGCAATGATCGCCGCTTCTGGCGGGGCCAAGGCGCCCACCTTTTTTAAATACTCTTCCAGCGTGCCGCCGGCCAGGTATTCCATCACAAAAAAGTAGGGATGGCCAGCCATTTCTACTGCTCGGGCGTAGTAGATGTCGGCGCGATCTTCGCGTGGGATGGGATAGACGGTAACAATGTTGCGGTGCCTGAACTGTTGCAACAGGTGGGCTTCTTTGCGAATGGACTCGGCATAGGCCGGATCGTCATGGACGACGCCAACTTTCAGGACGACGTCCTTCGCCCGGCCGAGTTCAACCGCCCGGTAGATGGTGGCAAAGCCGCCGGTGGAGATGATTTCTTTCAGGGCGTAATGGTCTTTATAGAGCCGTGTCTCTTTCAAAACCTGTCCTCCTCCTGGGGGTGTTCGTCCTTCTGTGATGTGCGGCCGGGGCTGCGTGTGCGCCGTGTCTGGCGGGTATCTTCAGACATGCCGTCTCCGCTGGCGTTTACGGCTAACTGGAACAGCAGGCGAACGCCGCCTCGTTCCACTCTGGCCAGTTCAATTTCGTCGCCGTCGTGTATCTCTTCCGGTTCCAGTGGTTGTAGTTTACGGCCGTTCAAGAAGGTCCCGTTGGCGCTGTCCTCGTCGCGAATCATGAAGTGGTCTTCCTCGTCCAGAATGGTGCAGTGCAGGCGGCTGATGGGGCTGTTAGGGTCGGTTTGCTGGAAAAGTAGTTCGGCGTTTTGCCGCGACCGGCCGACAGGTGTGTTACCGTAAATTTCCAGGGCCTTGCCTACGTTGCTGTCCCCATCCAGGACAACCAGGTAAGCTTTGGCCTCGGCCGCGCCTCGTTTCAGTTTTCGGGTCATCTGGTCTATCACGCCGGTGACGGTGTTCCGGACCGCTTTCACCGGGGCCTTGTCCCGGTTGACCCAGACAACAGCGACCATGACCAGAGACAGGCCGGCCACGCCCAGGCTGACGATAGAAATCGGGTTGCCACGTACCGGCCTCTCCAGGTAGGTGCAGAACGGGTCCGGGGAAATACACTCAATGGGGACTGGCGTCACAATAATCGTGGGGCCGGCGGCTGTTTCGGTTGGAGGCGGTGGTACTTTGACCTCGACCCGGGCCGTAACCGGCGAACTTTCGGCGTCCAGGCCAAGTTCGTCGGTCACCAAGATTTGCAGAGTAAATTCATTCATGCCCAGGGCCTGGATGTTGCGTAAGTTCCAGGGTAGTTCAATCCGCACGCTTGGAAAATCTACGCGAGCGGCCGATTCGCCGTTGACCAACAGCACGGCGCTTTGCAGCCGCCGCAGATGCTCGTCGGGAAAGATAACCGTGGCGATGACCGTTCGGGTGGTTGGGGAAATGGCGCCCAGGTTGGTGGTGTATTCCTGGGACTCACGGGTAATGACCTCGCCGCTGCCTGGTTGTTCGATGACCACGCGTGGCGGATTGACTTCGACCGTATAAGAAGCGACGGCGGAAATAGTCCCCTCGCCCACAGCGGCGTTTACCCGTACTTCACGCGTGCCGGAAAGACTGAGCTGGGAACGGTAAGACAAGTCATACTGGCGGCGGTGTTCGACAATCGCCCGGTAGGCGTTGTTCAGGCTATCGCCGTCCTGGTAGTGGGTAAACATGCCGCCGCTCTGTTCGCCCAGGTCGGCCAGCGGCTGGTCGGTCACCGGCGTTGGCGGGGTTGGGGTACCAGGGCCCACGGCTGGGGGAGGTGGAGGCGCTCCCAGCTCGACGCTCTCACGAACCGACACGGTATAGATGGGGATGTCCAGATCGGCCGCTTTTTCGGCCAGGGCATTGGCCTGGGTGCTGCCGCCGCTTTCCAGGCGAGAGGAAAAAAAGACGATGAATTTGGCCTGCCCTTGCGCGGCGCTTAGCAGGTCCATTGATTCCAGAATGCTGTCCAGCGCCGGCAGGGGCGCTGAAAAGCCAGTCCCGCCTGGCGGGCTATAGCGTTCCAACGTCGTGGCCAGACTGCCTGGGTCAGAGGTGAAATCGATGAGGGACCGGACGCCGTTGGCCTCTACCACGGTAATGGCGACGTGGTCCAGGTTTTCTTTCATCCAGGGTGTGGTTTGCACAAAGGAAAGAATGCCTTGACGCATCTTGCTCCAACGGCTATCGGTCAGGCCGGCCCCCGCGTCAATGACAAAGTGGAGCCACAATCCTTCTTCCACTTCCGTCAGGCTTTCCAGAACGACCCCTTCACCGTTCTCGGAAACTTGAACAACGCCAGTGCTCAAGCTAGCAACCGGCACGCCTAGCCGGTCCAAGGGACGTATTCGTACCTGCACTTGTGGGAATTCGGAGGCATCAACCCCAGTAATAATGATGTCGTCAATAATCCCTTGCGCCTGTGACGGCTGGTTGAAGAGGAGAAAAAGGGCTAACGATAGCGCGGCAGCAAAAAAAGAGATGGTTTTGTTAGACATGTTCTCCCTCACTGGTATTCTTGATCCCGACGGTTGAAGGCGGCCGGGGCGAGACAAGCGAATTGACCAGAAGTTAGCAGGCATCCCTATGTTCCTTGATTGTTAAATGGCGTCTGTTCCATCCAGCGTTCCAGCCCCTTGCGCGAGAAGCGCCAGGCGCCGCCAACCTTGCGGCCGGGTAATTTCCCTTCCCGGGCCAGTTTATAAACGGTGGATTCCGCCAGCTTGAGGTAAGCCGACACCTCCTGCACCGTCATGATGACGTCTGGTTCCAAGTCTCTTACTGCCTCGCTCATTGCTTACACCTTTGTCATTGCCTTGCAGCATAAATGACCGGCAACCGTAAGCGCCTGGCCCAAGGTCTTTACTGGCGCCACTTCCCAGGCGTGATCGCCCCGGTTAGCGGCCCTTTGTCAGACTGTGCTTCATTCTCGCCGCACACGAAAGAATCCATTACTGGCTTTCTATACTTATTTATGCCACTTTTGCGCGAATTCTTACCTTTTTCGCAAAAACTCGTTGGATTTTTGTTTTTTTGGCTGAATAGCGATGATTATTGCTGGCCGGGGAGCAATGACCACCGAAAATTTCTTCTTCAACTGTTTGCTGGAAGCCAGCCGATGACTTGTGTTCCGCGACCAGGTGAAGAGCCAAGTTGAAACTCGCCCCCCAGCGTGTTGAGGCGGGCCTCCATAGACTGGAGTCCGAAGCTCCCCTGGGCGCGCGCCTCAGCGCGTTCGGATTCTGAAGACCCGCGGCCGTCGTCTTTGACGACAAAACCTAATCCGCCATCCGAACGCGTTAAACGGATTTCTACTTTGTTGGCTTCGGCATGTGTAACGACGTTATCTAATGCCTGTTGGATCACCCGGTAAAGGGCGTGGCGTGCCTGTAGTGATAGGTATAGGTCTATTTCAGGCACCGCATCAAGATAGATTTCGAGGCCCGTTCGCATTTTAAAACGTGCGACCATGTCCCGAAGAGGTTGTACTATACCCTTTTCGAGTTGACCTGGCGTTAGATTATTGCGAATTTGACGTACCGTGTGGGCTGCATTTTCTACGTCGGTAATGCAGCGTTGCAAAATGAGATCTGTCTCCTCCGGATCTGTCTGGATCTCGCTGCGGCTCACCTCCAAATAAAACGGCAACCGGCCTAAAAATTGTTGGATCGTGTCATGTAGCTCTTGGGCGATCTTATACCTCTCCCGTTCCTGGGCCTCGGCCACCTGGCGTGGCACCTGGCGTAATTCTTCGAGTTGTAGGGTCGTTAAAACGATAAAGGCAGCCTGCTGGGCAATCAGTTCAATAATCTCCAGATCGCGCTCATCAAAAATTTCTTCATCCCACCGACGACCTAATCCCAGTAATCCGATGGCTCTATCCCCAATGCGCATCGGCGCAACAACCTCAATCGCCGGAATATTCTGCAACGCTTTGATCCAGGGTGGAATTGGCTTATGGGCTATACCCAGTCGTAGAGGTCTGTGGAATTCATGTAAGTCGCCCGGAGGAATCGGTAGAGATTCTGGCAGTGATTCATCTGGATGGTTAGCCAGTCCAACTAATCGTAAACGGTGTTGGTCCTCCTGTTGCAACCACAGGGCTGCCTGCTCCAACTCTAGTTCCGAAACCAGGGAAGCTGTGATCAGGTTAGGTATTTCTTTGGTATTCATCTGGTCAACCACTTTATAGCCAAATCGCCTGACAGCACTATAACTCCTGGCTTCCCAATGTAGTAAGCGCCCAAACAGCCCGCGCCATGAACTTTGGGTACTCCAAAATAAGCCGGTAGTCAATGTAATAGCGAATATCGGTATGAACGGCGGCAGGATATAAAGGTTTGCTGAGTGTGGGTACGACCAGCGGACGATCCCATCGCCAATGCTCGAAAGCAAGGCGCTGACGGCATAAACGAGTACGCCTACAAAGTAGGGATTGGAACCTTGAAAGGCGCGATAACGCAAGATGACGTAGGCAAAGGAGAGGGGAACCGCTAAAAGTAGGTAACGTATGTTTAAGCCCTGCCAGAAGTAATAAACCTTGTCAATAAATCCTTCCAGGATCGTCACACCGATGAACGGTAAAGAGAAGCAAAAACCTGCCAAAATGACCAAGGATTGGCGTCGTAACCGGGGCGGAGACTGGTTATGGAATAGTAACCAGGTAAAACGGCCGATGACGCCGACTGAACTTACTGCGAGAACTAGCAAAGAACCTTGATACCCTGTCCTATCCAGTGCTGCAACCAGCTCTGTCCACCCCCCCCACCACCATAGAAATCTGGAAATGCAAAAAGCGGCTGCCATCATCGTTGCCAGTCCATAGAGTGGGTATATAGCCTTAGTATACCGGCTACTCCGCCTGGGAAAGACGAGCAAGAAGTGGATGATCATGGAGGCGGCTATAGGCGCTACGATCGCGTTGCTGAGGTCTAAGAAATTTGTCAGCGGGTCACTATCCAAAAACAAACTGGCATCTAGTGACCAGCGATGCCAGGCAAAAAGGCAGCAGGCCACGGTAAAGACACGATTAACAGGATCGGTTGGATTGGCCGAGTAAACGACAATAGCCAGCAACCAAAAACAAAGCCCATTTATGAGGTCCGGTATTTTTATGTCAAGAAAATTAGTTATTGTAAAAGGAACCACATGTATTTCCCTAACCGTCTTCACACCGTCTCGCAGGCTCTCAAGGCTTATCAACCGGTCGCCTCGTTGGTAGGCGGCGGCGTAGACCTGCCATTGGTTCTCATCATAGGGACGATTATCAAGCCGGAGCAATTTATCTCGCGGCAGTAATCCGGTCTTAACAAGTCCTGGCCACCAGGGTGGGGTCGTCGTTGCCACGTCCCAATAATTGCCAGCGACAGAGCGACCCACTACAAAACCACCAAATGGCCGGCCAACATCTTGCCATAAATTGACGACGGCCGTTATCCCTACGAGCAGGACCAGCGCGATTAACCAGGCAATCCAGTGTGTTCGCCATAGCTCCTTCATCAATTAGCCTCCCGTTCGCAAGTCGTTGAGCAAACACGCCTTAGCCAAAACAGTGGACTGGCGCAAAGTCGTTGATTGGCCGGCTAATTCGCTTAAACCCAATTTGGCATAAATCGCTATGATATAATTTTCAACTGCCTCCGCTGTAATACCTAAATTTTGGGCAATGCCTTCGGTCGTATGGGCCGCGGCGACCCAATTAACGATCTCTCGTTCTCCGGCGGTCAAAAGGCCCAACCGCGCTGAGACATGTTCTACCCATGGCCGTTCCTCGACAGTTAATCGTTTGACAAGTTCCTCTGATAGCGAATGCGGGTTTGCCAGCACCTCGGGATCAATCAGCACCCGACCAGCGCGCGCCTCATGAATGGCCATAAAGAGGGCAGCGGGCTGGCAGCCTTTCAGCTTATACACCATGCCTCGGCCGCCATCGTGAATGATTTCCCACACATCACTTCCCCGGTCTTCATAAGCAGAAAACAGAACGATGCCCATGCTAGGATAAACTTGCTTAATGCGTCTAGCCAGGCGGACACCAACACTTTGGTTCAGATTAAGTCGCGTGTCGGGGTCGGGTGGAATGACAATGTCCAGGACTACTACTTCAGGGATGTTGGCAACAATAGCATTCCAGGCGGCTGTTTCATCCCCAGCTTCTAAAATGGAAAAGCCCAGGCGTTCCAAGTAGAGGCGCATTCCCTCCCGATTGAAAGCATCATCGTCCACAATCAAAATCTTAAAAATCGAATCTGGTTTCATGGGTTAATCCAGTTCAGCTTCTCCGGGTAACCACCCGGTAATGGTGGTTCCCTTTCCCGGCGAAGATTCGAAAAG
>JAKEFB010000287.1 GCA_022616275.1 Chloroflexota bacterium | reverse complement strand
TCGTGGATGCTGGCCGCCTGGCGCAGCCCCAGCTCGGTGTAGGCGAACTGGGCCGCCGCCGCCCCCTGGACGGTATCGTTGTGGGCGGTGCGGAAGTAGCCTTCCTGGTGGGCTGGGCCGGCACTTTGGCCGTCCACACTGGTCAAGGCCGGCGAGGTGTTAGAACCGGAGATCATCACTAACCCGGCCCCGGACATGATTTCGGCCGCTGGCACGCCTGCGCCGGAGCAACTGGTGCCGATAATACCGGCAATCTGGGTGTCGGCGACGATGCGGTTGGCGCCAGTGGTGCCGCCTTCAGACGAGCAGAGGTCGTCCTCGCTCTGCAAGGTGACAGAGTGGCCCTTGATCTCGCCCTTATCGGCGATGGCGATTTCGATGGCCCGGACCTGGTCGCTACCCAGGCTGATGACAGGGCCGCTGATGGCCTGGAGCGAGGCGATCTTGATCGGGTCGCCCGGCGCAACCTCCACGCAGCCCAACGGGTCCTCACATTCGACCCCGGTGCCGCAGGCGCTCAGGGCCATTGCCAAAATCGCCAGCAGGAGTATAAAAAGCACGTTACGTTTCATTTTTCTCTTCTCCTCATTTTTGGGTTTGGGTTAAAGAAACCACTTTGAAGGGAAAGTGGCGTGCCTGAGCCAGGCACAAGGACATGAGGTATAACGTTTCTAGTGACAATCGGAAAGACAGAAATGTGGTCACCTCCTTTTGCCCTCAAATTGTCTCTTGAGACAGGGAAATTCTAATGATATCTTGCCGATTGTCAAACAACCTGATCAACCTCCCGGAGGTTCGCAACCTCCGGAAGGTTACTTTGCACCGGCTTAGTGCGTGTTCAGTTCCACAAATTCGCCGGTGGTCATAAAGATAACCCGCTCGGCAATATTGGTAGCCCGGTCGCCAATTCGCTCCAGGTTGTGTCCAATCCACAAGAGATAGGTAGCCCGCCGGACGTAGCTGTCCTCTTCCATTTCCTTGATCGCTTCCAGGAACAGCTTGGCGTAATTGCGGTCAAGCTTATCATCGCGGCGAACCATGGCCCTGGCTTTTTCGGCGTCGAGGGTGACAAAGGCTTCCAGGGCAGCCTCCATCATTTTGCGGGCGCGCTTGGCCATTTTAGGCAACTGGTGCAGGGTTTCCAGGACAGGTTCTTCGGCCATGCGTTCCACCAGGGCGGCAATACCGGCCGCGTGGTCGCCCATTCGTTCCAATTCCACGGCAATGTGGATGGCCGCAATAATTTTGCGCAGGTCGCCGGCGGCCGGTTGTTGGGTGGCCAGGATACGCAGGCACTCTTCCTCCACTTCGTAACGGAGCCTGTTAATCTGGTCGTCGTTGACAATGACCTGGTGGGCTTCTTCCAGGTTGTGTGCGGCCAGCGCGGTCATGGCCTGTTCGACGGCCGTGCTGACCATACTGGCCAGTTGCAGAAGGTGAGTGTTAACCTGGTCAATTTCTTGATCGAGAATGGCGCGGCTACGGGAAGGCATGGGCTTGACTCCTTTTCCCTAAGGGGGAGAGCCTGAACGACTACTGTACAATCTGAAGAATGGCCTGGGCCAGGAGTTGGCCGTGGCCGTGATGAGCAATCGTTAACACGTTGCCGGAACGAACCAACGGCTGGCCGGATACCACCTGGACAGACGGGTGCCTCTCAGTTAAGCCGTCAACCGGGGCAACTGCCCGGCCGTTCAACAGGCGGGCAGCCGCTAACAGATAAACGCCTGTGCCAACGGCAGAGATTACCTGGGCAAATTGGGCAGCGCGTTCGATCCAGTTCATCAGCCGTAATTGCTGCAAGGCTGCCTGGCAACCCGGCCCTCCTGGAATGACGATGGCGTCGTAAATATGAGCGTCCGGGTAAATGTGGTCAGGCAGCAGTTGCAAACCACCATAACAGGTAACGACTTCCTTAGTGCGAGCTACCGTGTGCAGCGAGAATGGAGGATCGCCGGTAGCCTCCACCGAACCAGCCTGAGCCAGCACGGCGTAGACACCGGCCAGGTCCAACAGGTCCACCCCATTATACACCAGAAAAGCGATAGGATGAGTCATAGGTATCGTTGCAGCTCATGGTGGAAACCACGCCTATGAAACCATTTCCGGCAGGTGGGCAGCCGCCTCGTCAAAGGCGCTGCGCAAAGCGTTGTAATCGGCCGGCAAAAGCGGTTTTCCCTGCCCCTTTTGCTTGAGGAACCCCTTGATCTTGGAATAATGCATGGCTGGAATACGGGAACCTTTCAGCTCCAATTCCTGGATGTTTTTGGTGGTGAAGACAATCAGCGCCCCAATGGGCACCTCTTCCACGCTGGGGGCGTGTTTGCGGATGTAACTGGCCAGAGCGCCAATCATGGACTCCGCTTCCCTGGAAGGGTTCCCCAGTGACTCCTGGCCAAAGAAGCGGCGCAGTCCCAGGCCGGCCTGCCGCCATTTGTCGCCCTGGACGCTAATTTTCCCGGTCTGAAACTTGGGCACCAGGACAATTGGCCCAGCCGGCGTCAGAAGCACGTGGGGCGCCGGCAGCAGGTAATGATATAGCCGGCCATCACGGACGATGCCTTTAAGGGCCTCGTCTAGCACCTCGTCCGGCCGGGGCGAGCGCAGGTAACGGTGGGCCAGGTAAATGCCCATTTGTGACAGGATCCAGCCGGCCATGAGCGCCAGGAGTTGATAAAAGACAAAGTTTTGCACCCCAACCAGGGCCAGGACAAACCCGCCCACCAGGAATAACATGCCCAGCAGGGTCAGTTGTTGGGCTCGCTTTTTAAGGACGGCAATTCGTTTTTCGTCGCGGAGGATAACCATCTTTTTCTAGCCCTACCTGGTGTTGTTTTCGTACTTACCCAGGACCAGACAGGCGTTCTGGCCGCCCAGGCCAAAGGAGTTGGACATGGCCACCCCAAGGTTGGCCAGGCGGGGCTCATTGGGTACGTAATCCAGGTCACACTGCGGATCGGGCGTTTCGTAGTTCCAGGTAGGGGGGATGACGTCATCGTAGAGGGCGTAAGCGCAAAAGATGGCCTCAATCGCCCCCGCCCCACCCATGGCGTGGCCCATGACCGACTTGGTGCTGCTCACCGGCATATTGTAAGCCTGTTCGCCAAATAATTTCTTGATGGCTAACGTCTCGGTGAGGTCGTTGACGGGAGTGGAAGTACCGTGGGCGTTAATGTAGTCCACCTGGTTCAACTGGACGCAGGCGTCCTGCAAGGACCAACGCATGGCCCTGATAGCGCCGGCCCCTTCGGGGTCAGGCGCGGCTACGTGAAAGGCGTCCGAGGAGGAGGCGTGGCCCAGAAACTCGGCGTAAATGCGCGCTCCCCGAGCCAGGGCCTGGTCCAGACGCTCCAGGACGACAATGCCGGCCCCTTCGCTGAGGATAAAGCCGTCGCGGCGCAGGTCAAAGGGCCGGGAGGCCTTTTCCGGGCAGTTGTTAAAGCTGGTGGACAGGGCGCGCATGGCGGCAAAACCGGCCACGGCCGCCTCGTGAATCAGCCCTTCCACGCCGCCGGCCAGGACCGTGTCGGCCACGCCCCGCCGGATCAGTTCGGCCGCCTCGCCAATGGCCTGGGTGCCGGTAGCGCAGGCGGCCACCACCGTATTGATCGGGCCCTGGGCCTGGGCCATCAGACTGACGTGGTGGCTGGGCATATTGGGCAGCGAACTGGTCAGGGCAAAAGGATTGACCCGCGCCAGGCCCTTGGCCCGGTAGATTTGCAAATTCTCGTCTACCCGGTCGAACCCACCCATGCCCGTGCCGACCACCACACCGGTCCGTTCCGGGTTAGGAACGACTTCCGGCCAGCCGGCGTCGCTAAGGGCCATGCGGGCTGCGGCCAGGGCCAGTTGGGAACCCCTGGCCATGCGCCGGGCTTCCTTAAAATCCATGTAATTCTTCGGCTCGAACTCTTTGACCTCGCCGGCAATCTGGCAGGGGAGATCGCTGGCGTCAAATTGCGTAATGGGGCCGATGCCGGAACGTCCTTCCAGGGCGCTTTGCCAGCTTTCGGCTGCGCTGTGGCCCAGGGGGGTCATGGCGCCCATGCCAGTAATGACGATCCGGGGACGGCCGCGTGCGTCTACGTGTTGTTCCATAAATGGGTCTATCCTCTTTGTTCGGGTCTGCCCGATACGGACGATGGACAACGGACGATGGACGATAGGTAGATTTCGTCGTCTGTCGCTGGTCCAGGCTTCGCCCTGGACACGCGTCCGTCGTCACCTATTCCTCGCCAGCCACTACCTGGGTTGGCGCCTTTTCCAGACCGGTGGCAATAGCCTCCACCACTTTCATTTCCACCATCCGCCGCGCCTGGCGCACCGCCTGCTTGACGGCGTAGGTATTGGAGCGGCCGTGGGCGATGACCACGACGCCGTTGACGCCCAACAGCGGCGCGCCGCCGACCTCGTCCGGGTCAAGCTGCCGGCGAATGCGCTTAAAGGCCGGCCGGGACAGCAGGCCACCCAGGATAGTCAGGGGATTGCTCATCAGCTCCTCCCGGATCTGGTCGGACATGTAGCTGGCAACAGACTCGGCCGTTTTTATTACCAGGTTGCCGGTAAAGCCATCGGTGACGCCCACGTCGGCGTGGCCACGCATGAATTCTTTTGGTTCGATGTTACCGACGTAATTGAGGCCGCTGCTGGCCAGCAAAGGAATCGTTTCTTTAATCAACTCATTGCCCTTGCCTTCCTCTTCGCCGTTGGAAAGCAGGGCGACGCGGGGGTTGCTCAGTCCCAGTATCCGCTCGACGTACAGGCTGCCCATCAGCCCGAATTGGAGCAGATACTCCGGCTTGCAGTCGGCGTTGGCCCCATTGTCAATGAGCATCGGCCGCTCCTTAATAGGGAAAATCACGCCCAGGGCCGGCCGGAGCACCCCGCGAATGCGCCGCAGCGTGTGTAACGTGGCCACAGCCAGGACACCCCCGGTGTTGCCAGCGCTGACAAAAGCGTCGGCCTCGCCCTCTTTGACCAGCCGCAGGCCGACGTGCATGGAGGAATCTTTCTTGGTGCGGGAGGCCTCCCCCGGCTTGTCGGTCATTTCAATCACCTGGCTGGCGTGCTGAATACGCAACGGCAAGCCGGTCGTGTCATGTTTGGCCAGCTCAGCTTCAACTCGAGGCTGATCGCCAACCAGGATAATTTCGTCACCAAACTCGCGGGCGGCCATGACGGCTCCAGCCACGTCCGGTGCGGGGTGGGCATCGCTGCCCATCGCGTCTACGACAATGCGCATGGAAAACCTGTTTGTCAAGAAGACCCGCCCGGATACGTGACCAGAGGTAGAACCCGGTGGGCCGGTATGATGGTTGGAAGGCTGTAATTGCTGGATTCTACAAGTGCCCTATGCTTAAGTCAAACCTGGGGAAAACTGTTTTTGGAACTTGACAAAGTACACCGGTTGCTTATAATAAGCAATTGTATAGATGATTATCAATATGTTCTTTCAGTAATGAACTCTGTAACTTTTGCCAAAGCGATGGCTGACGAAACGCGACAGCAGATTATGCGTCTGCTTTGCTGCCAATGGCTGTGCGTCAATGACGTTGTTGAGCAAAGCGGCGTAACGCAGCCGACTGTTTCTCATCACCTGAGCATCCTGCGTGAGGCCGGATTGGTGAATACCCGGCGCGAGGGCAAGCAAGTTTTCTACACCCTCGACCAGGACGCCATGGCCGTTTGCTGCGGCGTATTGCTCCAAAAATTTGCCCCGGAGAGGGTAGATCTCGTTCAGCCCGACGAAATATCGGTTCACACCCCGTAACGGCTTTTTTCGGCCTCTTTTTTTGCCGGAATATATAGATAAGCATCAATATGATGGAGGTAACTAGATGACAACTTTACACCCTGACGCCGTTCATGAGGCAGTACGCGAGCGTTACGGCCGGATCGCCACGGAATTCACCCCGGCGGTCAAGGCCACTGATTGCGGCTGTGGCGACGACAACTGTTGTGGCGATAGCACGCTGTACGACCTGGACATCAGCCATCTGCCGGCCGATGTCAGCCAGCTTTCCCTGGGTTGCGGCGACCCAATTACGCTGGCTGCCTTGCAGCCAGGCCAGACGGTGCTGGACCTGGGTTCCGGCGGCGGAATTGATTGCTTCCTGGCGGCCCAGCAGGTGGGCGAAAGCGGCCACGTGATTGGCGTGGACATGACCCCGGCCATGATTGAAAAGGCCGAACGCAACAAGGCCAAAATGGGCTTTCCCAACGTCGAGTTTCGCCAGGGCCAGATCGAGGCCCTGCCGGTGGCCGACAACAGCGTGGACGTGATTATCTCTAACTGTGTCATTAACCTCAGCCCGGACAAGCCGGCCGTTTTCCGGGAGGCGTTCCGGGTGCTGCGGCCGGGCGGCCGGCTGGCCGTGTCCGACATGGTCACCCAAGGCCACTTTAGCCCGGAGGCGCGGGCCGACCTGGCCGCCTGGTCCGGCTGTATCACCGGGGCTGAAGATGTGGCCGACTACGTCGCCGCCATTCGGGCCGCCGGCTTTACCAATATCTCTGTCCAGGACAAAAACGCTCCCGACATTGAGTTGGCCAACTCGCTCGGCCTTTACGTCGGCCAGCCCCGCCTCTTCAGCGCCCGGGTAACGGCCGTCAAGTAAAGAGATTGGAGATTGGAGATTAGAGATTGTGAGCAACCGCCGGTTGCCAATCTCCAATCGCTATCCAACAGCTAGCAAAAAAGCGCCGGGCACTTCTTGCTTAAGTGTCCGGCGCTTAATTTTCTGGAGGTCAGGGAGACCCAATCTCCAATCTCTAATCTCTAATCTCTCTTAATGGAGAAGCTGGTACCCATACCCCAACACAATGGCCCCCACCAACGCGAACGAGACGTATAAGGCGAAGACGCGCCGGGAGACGAGGCCCCACACAGCCGCCATTGCCGGCAGGGTGGTCGTTGGTCCGGCGATGAGGAAGGCCAGGGCGGCCGCCGGGCTCATCCCCTGAGCCAGCAGGCCGCCGACCAGGGGCAGCGCCGCCAGGTTGCTGGTGTACATTGGCACGCCCAACAGCGCGGCCGTCAGAATGCTCCAGGGGTTGTGCCGGCCCAACACGCCGATAATCCACGACTCCGGCACGTAGAGGGTGATGATCGCTTCCAGCAGAAAGGCCAGGAGCATGAATTTGAGCACCAGCGTCGTGGCCGCCCACGTCTCGGCCAGCAATCTCTGGCGGAAAGAGGGCGGCCGGACCTGGCAACTGTCGCCCGCATCGAGATTTTGGATTTTAGACCCTTCAACTTCATTCAGGGCAAGTTTTGGATTTTCGATTGGTTCCTCCAATCTGAATCTAAAATTCAAAATCGGCAATCTAAACTCGGGTCCGGCGACGATGCCCAGGGTGGGCGCGGCCGTCAATCGTTGGCGTAACCAACGGCCGCCATCCTGCAGTAAACGCCAGGTACTCCTGACCTCTGTAGAGTAGCCCTGGCGCAGGATCGCCTGACCCAGCCAGCCTTGTTGCCAGAGGAAGTGGGTGATGAAGCCAGCGCTGAGGCTCAGGACCAGTGTGCCGGCCAGCCGCCAGAGCGCCAGATGCCAGCCCAGCACGCTGGCGCTGAGGAAGAAAGTTTCCGGGTCCATGGAGGGGGAGGCAATCCAGAAAGCCATGACTGGAGCCAGGGGCACGCCGCCGATCAGCAACGTGGCAATCACCGGGATGACGCCGCAGGAGCAGAAAGGGCTAAACGCGCCGACGAGGGTAGCCAGGACGATGGCCAGCAGCGGCTGAGCCTGGAAAGCGCGGTTAATATACCGGGAAGCGCCAGAAAGCTGCACCGCCACCGCCAGGGGGATGGTGATCAGCAGGTAAGGCCAGGTCCGGCCCAGCGCCTCCAGCATAAATTGAACAATAACCAGTAGTTGATTCATTAGAACCGATCTCCTTAATCGTATCTTTACGATAAACAAAGTCAAAAAAAGAGCGAGCGCCGCTCAAAAGATTTTCCCCACCTTTTGGCGAAGCCAGGTAATGTTGTCTTCGTCCAGGCAATAGTTAACGGCCGTCCCCTCCACTGTTCCTTCGATCCAGCCCGCTTCGCGCAAGACCTTCAGGTGTTGTGAGACCGTAGACTGGGCAATGGGCAAGTACTCGACGATGTCGCCGGTAATGCAGCCAGGGTGAGTGACCAGGAACTTCATGATCTCAAAACGGATCGGATTGCCCAGCGCCTTAAACATCTTCACCAGCCGCTCTTGCTCCACGCCGTCAATGTCCAGCGTACAGCAAGCGGCCGGGATAGTTGCAATTATCGTCGTCATTATTCGCTCCTTTATCGTATTTTTACGATATAGGAAAGATTACAAAAAAATGCCCGTTTTGTCAAGAGGGAAAAATAGTTAAGGAGGACGGCCGGTGGTTGCATAACGACCGCCTAATAAGGGATTTTAGTATTGAGTGGTTTCGTAGCCAGGATGAGGCTGCCTGCCGGCAGCAGATAAAGGAGTTGGCGGCCAACTCACGGATAAGCGGATGGCTCGGGTCCACTATCCGCTTATCCGCTTCTATCCGCTGCCGGCAAGGCTCATAAAAGAAGATCGATCAGCTAGAAGGGGATGTCGTCTTCTTCCTGGATCATATGGCCACCCTGGCTCTCGCTGGGCTCATAGCTGGCTTCACCGCCCTTGGGGCTGAGGAAGCGAACGGCATCGGCCGAGATCTCGAAAGAGGCCCGCACTGTACCATCCTGCCCGGTCCACAAGCGCGGCCCACCCGTTTGAGGGTCTGGCTTTAACCGTCCCTCGACTAACACCTTTTGTCCTTTGGTTAAGAACTGATTGGTTGTTTCAGCCTGTTTGCCCCACACCGACACCCGGAACCAACAGGTTTCGTCTTTGGTCTCACCAGAACGGCCGTCTGTCCAGCGGCGGTTAGTGGCCACGCTGAAGCTGGTCACGGCCGTGCCGTCGGGCATATAACGCATTTCAGGATCACCACCTAAATTCCCAACTACAATAATTCGCTGATACATTTTCACCTCTCCTTGCTTTGAATTTCAGCCAAACGGCGACTAACAACCATTTATAAAATTCAGAACAATTGTTCTAAAATTTTACCACAACCCTTTATTTTTAGCAACAACAATGCGGCCAATTTTTTGCCGGGATTGGAGGGATTAGGAGATAACATCCAGAAAAATCCCCTAATCCCCCAATCCCCGCCTATACCCACCCGCGCAGCCGCACGGCTTCGGCCACGCGGGAGACGGACACCAGATAGGCGGCCACCCGGTTGTTGACCTTTTTCGCCTGGGCCATCTGGTGGACGGCGTGAAAGGCGATGGTCATCAGGTGGTCCAGCCGCTCGTTGACCATCTCTTCATCCCAGTAAAACTGGTAGGCGTTTTGCACCATCTCAAAATAAGAAACAGTCACACCGCCGGCGTTACAGAGGAAATCGGGAATGATGTAGACGCCCTTGTGGTAAAGGACATCGTCGGCGCGCGGCGTCGTCGGGCCGTTGGCCAGCTCAGCCACAATGCGGGCTTTGATCTTGTCGGCGTTCTGGCTGGTAAGCTGGTTTTCAATCGCTGCCGGAATCAGGATGGCCACGTCCGATTCCAGCAGTTCGGCGTTGCTAATCGGCTCAGTATCCGGGCAGCCGACAACCCGGCCAGCCTCGCTCAGGTGATCCCTAACAGTGTCCGGGCTGAGACCATTCCCGTTATAAATGCCGCCGTACTCGTCGCTAACGGCCACCACCTTCAAGTTCAGCCGCTCGCAGGCCAGGCGGTGGGCAAAAGAGCCAACGTTGCCATATCCCTGGATGGCGCAGGTCGCGCCGTCCAGCGACAACTCCAGCGCCCGGGCCGCTTCCCGGATCGTAAAGATGCCGCCCATCGCCGTAGCCGGCCCGCGCCCGGCCGAGCCGCCCAGGGGCAGGGGCTTGCCGGTGATAACGCCCGGCTCGCGGTGGCCTTTGAGCATCTCATACTCGTCCAGCATCCAGGCCATAATTTGCGGGTTGGTATGCACGTCCGGCGCGGGGACATCCTGGTCCAGCCCGACGTAACGAGCGATGCAACGCATGTAGCTCCGGCTCAGCCGTTCCAATTCGCCCGGGGACATGATACGGGGGTTGCAAATGACGCCGCCCTTCGCTCCTCCCAAAGGGATGTCGGCTATGGCCGTCTTCCAGGTCATCCAGGCCGCCAGCGCCCGGACCGTGTCAATGGTTTCGTCAGGGTGGAAGCGGATGCCGCCCTTGCCCGGACCACGGGCATCGTTGTATTGGACACGGAAGCCCCGGAAAGTTTCTGTATGGCCATCGTCCATGCGGACCGGGATGGTGAAGTGAAATTCCCGCATTGGCTCCCGCAAAAAGGCGTGCATCGCCGGGTCCAGTTGCAGCACCTGGGCTGCCTCGTCCAGTTGGGCCTGGGCGATGGCGAAGGGGTTGAGATTTTCTT
>JAKEFB010000286.1 GCA_022616275.1 Chloroflexota bacterium | reverse complement strand
TAACCGATGAAGGCCCAACGGATGCGGCCGCGCTGGGCTTGTAATTGGGGCAGAGGCAGAAACAGGGCGGCCGCCAGCGCCAGGTAGCCCAGGCCGTTGAGGATGAACAGGATGCGGATCTCCGGGTCGGCCGCGGCGCGGCTGAAGTGGACGGCGGCCGTGGCCACGGCCAGCAGGGCGATGAGCCATTGCCGGGTGTTGAGTTGCCACTGTACGGTACGCATGGTAAGCCCTCCTGTAAGAATTTCGACACAAATTGCACGAATTGCACGAATTTATTTTGGCTCATAATGGGTTGCTGCCTGGGTGAATTCTTTGGTAGTTTGGTGAAAATCATAGCTGATTTAGAGCTAAGATGCACGTATGCCGGTGGACGCTTTGCAACCGGCCGGGGGAAATTACGTAACGGTAGGTGGGCCCAGCGGCCGGCCTGGGCGGCCGTGCCGCTTTGCTCGTTCGTGAGCTATAATTGCCAGGCCCGGCCGGGCTTGTCCTGAGCGGCAAAGCGAAGCTTGGCTTAGTCGTAAGGAAGGCCGGCCGGCGTAGTGACAAAATCACAGAAGGAGAATGATTAAACATGAAAAGCCACGTAGTTGATTACCAGATTTTCGGCGACGATCTGCAGTTCGTCGAAGTCGAGTTGGACCCCAACGAAACGGTGATTGCCGAAGCCGGCGGGATGGTCTACATGGAAGACGGTATTACCTTTGAGACCAAGATGGGCGACGGCTCCAAGCCCGACCAGGGCCTGTTGGGCAAATTGGGCGGCGTCGCTAAGCGGGCCATCACCGGCGAATCGTTGTTTATGACCCACTTTACTAACGCCGGGGCGGGCAAGAGCCACGTTGCTTTTGGGGCGGCTTATCCGGGCAAAATTGTGGCCATTGACCTGGACGAGGCCAAGGGCGAATTGATTTGCCAGAAGGACTCGTTCCTCTGCGCCGCGCTGGGCACCGAGGTCTCCATTGCCTTCAACAAGAAGCTGGGGGCCGGCCTGTTCGGCGGCGAGGGCTTCATCTTGCAGCGGCTGCGGGGCGACGGCATGGTCTTCATCCACGCCGGGGGGACCATTGTCGAAAAGCGCCTGGCCGGCCAGAAGCTGCGGGTGGACACCGGCTGTATCGTCGCCTTCGAGTCGCAGATTAATTACAGCATTGAGCGGGCCGGCAACTTGAAGTCTATGCTCTTCGGCGGCGAGGGCCTTTTCCTGGCTACTCTGCAGGGCACGGGGCGGGTCTGGCTACAGTCGCTGCCCTTCTCCCGCCTGGCCGACCGCATCCTGGAGTTTGCTCCCGCGGCCGGCGGCAAATCGGCCGGCGAGGGGTCGGTGATCCGAGGGGCAATGGACCTGTTCCAGGGCTAAAAATTGTGTGATGAAGTTATTGGTTATTGGTTATGGCCCTCTTGAGCGAATAACCAATAACCAATAACCCCTCTTTTCTTTCAGGCGCTGGCGGCCGTGGACCAGGCGCGCTTCTTTTCCAAATCTACGAAATAACTGCGACAGGCTTCGTCAATCAAATCAGGGGCCAGCGTGGGAGGAGCGTCTTCGTACTCGCAAATAGCAATAATGGTCCTGAGAATATCGCGGGGATGGACAGCTTGCATGACCCGTTTCGGCTCGCGGAACCACTTGTTGAGTAAATAGACGAAGCCGTTTTTGTCGAAGGGGATGTTGTAGACCTTGCACATGGTGGTGAAGATCTGGTAGAACAACTTCTCGTCCGGCCCCTCCACTTCGACCTTCATCTGGATGCGGCGCAGGAAAGCGCCGTCCACCAGGTCGCCCGGGTCCAGGTTAGTGGAGAAGACGATGAGCTGGCGGAAGGGAACCTCCAGTGTCTGGCCTGATTGCAGCCGCAGAAAATCAATGCCGCTTTCCAGGGGGACAATCCAACGATTCAGTAGTTGCTGGGGGCTCAGTTGCTGCCGGCCGAAGTCGTCAATGAGGAACATGCCACCATTGGCCTTGAGCTGCAGCGGCGCTTCGTAGAACTTGGCAATGGGCTCAAAGCGCAAATCGAGTGAGTCCATCGTCAGCTCGCCGCCGACCATCACCGCCGGCCGTTGGAACAGAAACCAACGCTTGTCCATCTTGGCAAACTGGCCGGTCTTGCCCAGGCCGCCGGTTGTGGTGCCCTTTTTGGATTCCGGCGACGGGAATTTATCTTCCCAGGGAATGTGGACCAACGGGTCAAAAATCTGGATGACCTGCCCGCCGATCGTCAGGGAATGGGGCAGCCAGATAGGATCAGTGCCGGACAGCAGCTTGGCGACGGCCTGGGCAATGGTCGTCTTGCCGTTACCCGGCGGGCCATAAAGAAAGAGCGAGGAGCCGGCGTTGACGGCCGGGCCAATGCGCCGGTGGAAGCCGTCCGGTAGAATCAAGAATTTGAGGGCGTGCTTCACCTGTTCCGGGGTAAGATGCATCCGGGTGCTGGTTTGCAAAATAATGGCCTGGCGGTAGGTATCCATGTCCACCGGGGTCGGCCCAATGTATTGGTTGCGTTCCAGGGCATCGCGAGCGCGCTTGGTGCCGGCGTCGGTCAGCGCGTAGGTATAGCTGAGGCGACCCAGGCCACCTGTCTTGGTGATTTCCACCAGGTGCTCCTGCTGCATCCGGGCCAGGAAGTCGTCCAGCACCTGGGTATGCAGGCGCAGCACTTCCACGAAACGGGCCAGACTGACGTCGCCCTCGTTGAACAAAAGCTTAAAAATCAGATCTGTGATCAGGGCAACGGGAATTTTCAGGTCTTCTACCCGTAACGGCGGAGCTAAAAGCCTTTCCAACTCCGGGGAAATGGTCGGTTCTGGGGAAACGTTGGAGATCACTTCACACCTCTTCCTTCTCATCCTCCTGTCCCTGGCCATTCACCCGGGAGAGATACCCCTGGCGGACAATGGCTACGGACACAATCACGTCACTATTTTTCAGATCCATGACCGAAACACCACGTGAATAACGGCCCTGGCGGGAGATAGTGTCTACTGATGTACGCAAGATAATCCCGCTGGCCGAAATGAAAGTTACTTCGTCGCCTTCACTAACCACCCGGGCGCTAACCAGCTTGCCGGTCAACTCGTTCAAGGTCATGGCCCGGACGCCTTTACCGTAACGGGCCTGAAGACGATATTCGTCCAGGAGGGTGCGTTTGCCATATCCCTTTTCGGTAATCAACAACAAGTCACTGCCCTGCAAGATAGCGTCAGCGCCGGTCAGAAAGTCCCCTTCGTCCAGGCGCATGGCATAGACGCCGGCGGCGGTCCGGCCCATGGCCCGGACCTCTTCTTCATTAAAACGGATGGCCTGGCCCTGTTCGCTGACGACAATCAGGTCCTCCTGGCCACGGGTCAATTTTACCCAGCCCAACTCGTCGTCGCCGTCCAGGTTGATGGCGATCAACCCGCTGGAACGGACACTCTCAAACTCGCCGACCTGGACCCGCTTGATGCGCCCTTTGCGGGTAATCATGGTCAGATATTCGGCGTCCTCAAAGCTGTGAACAGGCAGGGCCACCGTCACCCGCTCCTCGGACATCAGGGGCAAAATGGACATCAGGGAAATGCCCCGGGCCGTCCGGTCTAGCTCAGGGATTTCGTAGGTCCGCTCCGAGTAGACCTTGCCCCGGTCGGAGAAGAAGAGGATGTGGTTCAACGTGCCGGCGGCGAAGAGGTGCTGCAGTTCGTCCTCGTCTCGGGTGCCGGCCCCAATGAGGCCCCGGCCGCCGCGCGCCTGCTTGCGGTAGGCGGCGACGGGCGTGCGCTTGATGTAGCCGCGCTGGGTAATAGAGATGAGCACGTCCTGGTCCTGGATCATGTCTTCGATGCTAAACTCGGAGTCCATGCCCATGGCAATTTGTGTCCGCCGCTCGTCACCGTACCGCTCTTTCAAATCCTGGACGTCCTGTTTAATGAGGGCCAGGATTTTCTTGCGGTCGGCCAGCAGGCCGCGCAGGTACTCGACCCGCTCGCTGATCTCCCGGTACTCATCCTCCAATTTTTGCCGTTCCAGGGCCGCCAGGCGGCGCAACTGCATATCCAGGATGGCGATGGCCTGTAATTCGGACAGGCCAAAACGGCTCATCAGATCGTTGCGGGCCACGTCGGCGTCGGCCGCGCGGCGGATAGTCTCGATGATCTCGTCCAGGTTGGCCAGGGCAATGAGCAATCCTTCGAGGATGTGCTGCCGGTGGAGGGCCTTGTCCAACTCAAACAACGTCCGGCGAGTGATGACCTCGGACCGGTGGTCAATGTAAATCTGCAACGCTCGCTTCAAGGAGAGGAGGCGCGGCTCGCGGTCCACCAGGGCCAGCATCTGCACCCCAAAGGTCTGCTGCAACTGGGTGTGCTTGTACAACTGGTTGAGGACCTTCTTCGGCTGCGTGCCCCGCTTCAGCTCGACGATAATGGAGATGCCGCGCCGGTCAGACTCGTCGCGCAAGTCGGAGACTTCGCCCAGCTTGCCCTGGTTGGCCAGCTCGGCAATACGTTCAATCAGGCTGGATTTGTTGACCTGGAAGGGAATCTCGGTGATGTTAATGCGCTGGCGGCCGGGGCGGCCGGGGAGTTCTTCCACCCTGGCGACCGCACGAATGACCACCCGGCCACGGCCGGTGGCGTAGGCGCTTTTGATCCCCTCGCTGCCCACGATAGTAGCCCCGGTGGGAAAATCCGGCCCTTTGACAAACTGCATTAGGTCTTCCAGGGTCACGTCTTCTTCGTCGTCCTGGTGATCAATCAGGTAGGCAATGGCGTCGCACAGTTCGCCCAGGTTGTGGGGCGGGATGTTGGTGGCCATACCCACGGCAATCCCCGAGCCGCCGTTGAGGAGCAGGTTGGGTAGCCGGGCGGGCAGCACGGCCGGTTCTTGCAAGCTACCATCAAAATTGTCGCGGAAGTTGACCGTCTCCTTGTCAATGTCTTCCAGCAGTTCCATCGCCATCCGGGACAGCCGGGCCTCGGTGTAACGCATAGCCGCCGGGCTGTCTCCATCTACGCTGCCAAAGTTGCCCTGCCCGTCCACCAGGGCATAGCGCATGGAGAAATCCTGGGCCATGCGGACCATGGTGTCGTAGACAGAGGCGTCGCCGTGGGGGTGGTATTTGCCCAGGACTTCGCCGACGATACGGGCGCTTTTGCGATGCGGGGTGTTGGGCCGGACGCCCATATCGTACATGGCGTAGAGAATGCGGCGGTGGACAGGTTTTAAACCGTCACGAGCGTCGGGTAACGCCCGGGAGACAATGACGCTCATGGCGTAGTCGAGATACGCGTGGCGCATCTCCTGGTTAATGTCAACGAGGCTTACAGTACCAATTTCCAAAGGAACCTCCATGTGGATTCGCAGGGGTCAGACGCGCCGCTAACGCCGGCGCCAGGCCTGAAACGACACCCCTATGCCACCTGGAATGCGTAATTCGGGACTCTTCATAAACTAAAAAGGCCACCTTAGGGGGGCGGCTTTTCACCTGTGAAATTATATCCTATTAGGGCAATTTTAACGAGTTTAGGGGATTTTGGATTTTAGATTTTGGATTTTGGATTTTGGGTTTAGTCCATAGTCACAGCGACCGCCACGCCGCCGGCCGTAGCCAGCGGAGCGGGGGCTTCTAGCGCGGCTGATTTGACATAACCGAGGGCCAGTGGTCCCCGGGGGCCGTCGGCGGCCGAGGTCACCACGCCCACCCGGCCGCCGGCTTCGGCCAGCAACTCTACGCCGGCCGCCAGCGGCGCGGCCGGGCGCAGCCGCACCAACTTCTTGGCAATGCGGCCGCGGCTTTCCATCCGGGCAATGATCTCCTGGCCGATGTAACAGCCCTTGTCAAAAGACACGTCGTCCCACAGGTTGGCCTCCAGGGGGATGTATTCCGGCGTGATTTCGTGGCCAAAGCGGGGCCGGCCGGCTTCAATGCGCAGGTACTCAAAAGCAGCTTCGGAAGCCGGCGTAATCCCGGCCGCGGCCAATTGCTGCCAGGCGGTGGCTTTATCGGCGGTGTTAGCCGTCACCAGGTAACCGTCGCCGGCAATGGGGTCAGTACGGTGCAGGTAGACGGTGGCCCCGCCCAATTCGAGCTGCCGCCAGTGGTGCAGCGGCAAATCCACCTGGTCGCCAAAGAGGGTCGCCAGCTTCTCCCTTGCCTGGCAGCCGTAGACGGCCAGCACGGCCGTCTCGGCGCTTAAATCCTCTATCTTAAAGTCGTCCATGAAGAAGACATAGCGCATCAAGTAGCGGGCGACGTTGTCGGCGTTGTGTTCGCCGGTGAGGCCGTAAACGGCGCTACCGGCGACGGTGAGGATCAGGCGGTCAACCATCCGGCCGATGTCGTTGGTCAGGACGGTGGCCACGCCCTGGCCGCTTTCCAGCCCCATTACCTTTTGCGTGGACATGCGGTTGAGCAAGTCCAGCCGCGTCTCGCCGCTGAACTTGAGCATGCCCAACTCGCTGCGGTCCACTAACACGGCCGCTTGATGGGCTGCTTCATAAGCTGTTTCCAAAGCGACTACTTCAGAGACTGTGGCTTCCATTATCAATTCTGAATTTTGGATTCAATCTAAAATCTAAAATCTAAAATCCTTCGGACTGATGTCCGTCAGGACGAAGTCTAAAATCACTCGTCAGGTTGTAAATTCTCTTCGGCCGGCCCATGCTCGGCCACCCATCGGCCGGCGAAGGATTCAATGGCCGGCAGGTGTTCATCTTCGTGCCCGTAGCTGTTTTCCTTGACGATGTGGGCCAGCGCCACCCCCCTGGACCAGGGATAGTGGTTGGGATCGGTCAGGTCTCGCTCGCTGAACTCCTCCAGCCATTGCTCCAGTTGCAGCCGAACGTTTTGGAAGTCGTCAAAAACGCGGTTCAGCTCCCGGTCTTTGTTCTCGGCGTACCGCTCGGCGTTGTACTCGTCCACTCGCTGGAACGCTTCCAGCATTCTGGCCGGCTTCTGGCCCTGGTTAATGTGCATCAGGCCGGTGACTAATTCCGATTCCCAGGCCGCCAGGTGGGCCAGGATGTCCTTAACGGACCAGTCGCCCATCACGCCCGGCCGCTCCAGGGCCTCGTCCGGCAGCGGCGCAATGGCGACCAGCAGCCGCTCCCGGCTTTCATCCAATAAGTCCAAGATCTGCAGTGCGTCCATCTGTTAGCCGGCCGGCATGGACCGCAAGGCGATAGCCAGGCCGGTGCCCAGGCCGACGATGAGCACGCCGGAAACCACGACCCAGACCCAGCCCCAGGGGACCGGCCGGTCGTCGCTTTCGGCGTCGTCCACGGCCAATTGCCGGCTGCGGCCGCGAAAGACGAAAAAGAGAACGATCAGGGTAAGGCCCATCAGGACCCAACTGGCGATCCGCACCGGGCTGATCAACCGGTCGGACTGCTCCATTTCTTCTACCAAACCAAACGATGGAGCGAAAGCAAAGGCGAGAAAGAGGACGAAGAGGAGGATGATGAGCGAGGTGCTGACGACCGACCAGCGGGGCATGACCGGCGCTTCCGGTTTCGGGTCGGCCGGCTGTTCACGGCGGATCTGCTTCAAATTTTCAGACTCTTGCTTTTTCAGGGTGGTGACCGCCGTCTGGTAAGATTCTTCGCTCTTGACCCGTTTCGCTGCCCGGTCGAGCATGACGTAGAGGAAGCCCAGGGGCAGGCCCATAGCCACCAGCCCGCCGACGACCAGCGCCGTCACCAGCCCCAGGGCCAGGAATGGGTCCAGTTGCCGGCCGTCAATGTTCTCGCTGATGAAGGGGATTTTCAGCAGGTCGCTGCCCAGGACGTAATCTTTGACCTGGATGGTAATCGGCTCGATTTCCTCTTCGACCGCCTCGGTCCGGCGGCCGTCTTCCCCACTCAGTCGGGCGGAGATGAAGGGCCAGGCGGCCGAGGCCAGACCGCTGATAAGCAACAGGGCAATGATCAAGCCCCACGTCTTCCAAGAATCACTCCGGTTCAAGCGCATCCTCCATTCGGTATGTAGTTATGTAGTTGTGTGATTAAGTGTTTGTGTAGCACGCCATATAATTACATAACTACATAACCACACCGCTACATCTTACACGCCGGGGGGATTGTAGCATATCGCCCCTACCCCAGCAATCACGCTGCGTGCGCCTCTCCTGGAGGACTGTTATAATGAAAGACCTCTCTAGGTGCGGCCGGTCGCTGGCTGCCATCGAGAGCAAGAAAGCTGATAGCTGGCGGCTAATGGCTAACAGCTTACAGCCCTGGAGTTGCTTATGAGGACGCCGGAAGAAATTGAAATCGCCCTGGAGCGGATTTTGCCTCGGGTGGCTAAGCCCGGCCGCTACACCGGGGGCGAGTACAACCAGGTCGTCAAGCAGTGGGACGAGATTGATTACAAGGTCGCCGTGGCCTTCCCGGACATTTACGACCTGGGCATGTCCAACCTGGGGCTGATGATCCTCTACGACATCGTCAACAAGCACAAGAATTTGCTGGCCGAGCGGGTGTACAGCCCGTGGCTGGATATGGAGGAGCGGATGCGAGCAACGGGGATGCCGCTCTTTTCGCTGGAGAGCAAGCACCCCATCCGCGACTTTGACATGCTGGCCATCACCCTGCCCTACGAGCAACTGTTCACCAACGCCCTGAACCTGCTCGACCTGGCCGGGATGCCGATCCGGTCGGCCGAACGCGACACCACTTACCCGCTGGTCATTGCCGGCGGCCACGCCTGCTACAACCCGGAGCCGATGTGGCCGTTCATTGACGTGTTCGTCATCGGCGAAGGGGAAGAGGCCATCCTGAAGATTATCGGCGTGATGCGGGCGGCCCGGGGACTGGACCGGGAAAGGCAACTGCGCCACATCGCCCAGATTGAGGGCTGCTACGTACCCCGCTTTTACGAGGTGGCTTACCACGAGGACGGGACGGTGGCCCGGATTACCCCGACTGTGCCGGAGGCGCCGCCTCGCGTCCTGAAGACCATCGTTCCTGTCCTGCCGCCGCCGGTAACGGATTTTATCGTCCCCTTTATCGAGACGGTCCACAACCGGGCGCCAATAGAGATTATGCGCGGTTGTACCCGGGGTTGCCGCTTTTGCCACGCTGGCATGATCACCCGGCCGGTGCGGGAGCGGCCGGTGGACGAAGTGCTGGAGGCGATGGAGCAGATCCTGGACAAGACCGGCTACGAGGAAATCTCGCTGTTGTCCCTGTCGTCCAGCGATTACACCCACGTCCTGGAACTGACGGAACAGATCGGCCGGCGCTTTGGCCACCTGGGGCTGAACATCTCCTTGCCCTCCCTGCGGACAGAGACAGTCTCTACTCAACTGATGGATAACCTGGGCGACAACAAGAAGAGCGGCTTCACCCTGGCCCCGGAAGCGGCCACGGAGAAGATGCGCAACATCATCAACAAGTACGTCACCCACCAGGAATTGCTGGACACGGTCCGCGAGATTTACCGGCGTGACTGGCGGACGATCAAGCTGTACTTCATGATTGGCCATCCCCAGGAAGAGCTGGAAGACGTCCGGGCGATTATTGACCTATCCAAGGCGGTCCTGGCCGAAGGACGCAAGTTCCACGGCAAGAAGGCCGGGGTCAACGCCGGCGTCAGCACTTTTATTCCCAAGCCGCACACGCCATTCCAGTGGGAGCCGATGGACACGATGGACAAGATCCAGGCCAAGCTGGCGCTATTGCAACGGGAGATGCGCGGCCACGGGCTGCGTCTGCGCTGGAACGATCCCAACGAGTCGTTCTACGAGGGTTTTCTCTCGCGCGGCGACCGGCGCATTGCCAACGTCGTCGAGCGGGCCTGGCGCAGCGGGGCGAAGTTCGACGCCTGGTACGAGCATTTTCACCTGCCGCAGTGGCAGGAAGCCTTTGCCGCCGAAGGGTTGGAGATGGCTTTCTACACTCACCGCCGCCGGCCGGTGGACGAACTCTTCCCCTGGGAGCACATTGACGTGGCCGTGACCCGCCGTTTCCTGACCCAGGACTACCTGATGAGCCAGCGGGGCGAGACACGGATTGACTGCCGGGACCAGTGCTTTGCCTGCGGCATTCTGCCGAAGCTGAAGGAGCTGCGCCGGGAGACGCCGGCCGAAGCCTGGGAGTGCCCGCCGGTGACGCGGATTGAGGAGCGGCGGAAGCGGCCGGCGAGGGGGGCGTTTATTCCGCTGGAGGTGGTGGCCGGCGATTGATGGTAGAAGTGTGGGCCAGCGGGGACTCCTATGAATCTTATGTCGGCCGTTGGAGCCGCCTGGTAGCGCGCGAGTTCCTGAGCTGGCTGGCGATACCGGCCAATAGTCGCTGGCTGGATGTTGGCTGCGGAACGGGCGCCCTTTGCCAGAGTATCCTCCAGCAGGCAGCCCCGCGTGAGGTGACAGGCATTGACCGCTCGGAAGCTTACGTCGCCTTTGCCCAACAGCAACTCCAGGACGAGCGCGCCCGTTTCCAGATTAGCGATGCCCAGGATCTGGCGGTGGACACCGCCGCCTGCGATGCCGTGGTGTCTGGCCTGGCGCTTAACTTCATTCCCGATCCCCGGCAAGCCGTAAGCGAGATGGCCCGCGTGACCCGCCCCGGCGGCGTGGTGGCGGCCTACGTCTGGGATTACGCCGGCAACATGCAGCTTATGCGCCATTTCTGGAATGCGGCCGTCGCCCTCGACCCGGCCACGTCCGATCTCGACGAGGGCCGGCGCTTTCCTCTTTGTCAACTGGAGCCGCTCGCCGCGCTCTTTGCCGGCGCCGGTCTGCAAGCTGTGAAAGTGCGGGCTATAGACATTCCCACCGAATTCAAAGATTTTGACGACTACTGGTCGCCATTCCTGGGCGGCCAGGGGCCCGCGCCGGGCTATGCCATGTCTTTAAGCGAAGCAGCCCGGGCGCAGTTACGAGAGCGAATCTATGCCGGGCTCCCCATTGCCCCGGATGGCTCGATTTCACTGGTGGCTCGGGCCTGGGCCGTCCGCGGCGCGCGCTAATATATATTGCCTGCTCTATCGAGCGGACGGCTCTGCCAAAATTGCTCTATACGGCCGGAGCAGAACCCGCCCCTGCCCCCATTTCTTGACGCAGTAGGGCCATGAGCGCTGCCAGACCGGCCGGCGGCTGGGGCGCTTCGGCCAAAAGTTCGTAGTATTCCAGATCTATCGTGTCGCCAGGCAGGCGGCAGGCCAGCGCCTGTTGCAGCGTGGCCAGGGCCTCCCCCGGCCGGCCCAACCCCAACAGGGCCAGTGCCTTGTTTTCCAGCGAACCGGCTTCCGACTGGTATCTGGCCTGCCAGGCCCGCTCACACCTAGCCAGCGCCTGGTGGAAGTATTGCTCACTCTCAGCGTCGCCAGCCTGTCGGGCCAGGACGCCAAGGCCGACCAGCGCGCCCAACGCCGTCTCCGGCTCTAGCCGCACCCGCTCCTGGAAATGATAGCGGGCTTTCTCGAACTGGCGCATTTTCATGTACGTGTCGGCCAGGTTGTGGTGAGGGGAGGCGTACTTGGCGTCGAGGGCGATGGCCTGCCGGTAGGCGGCGATGGCCTCCTCGTACTGGCCGAGGTTATCGTACACGTTGCCCAGGCCGTTGTGGGGGTAGGCGAGCTTGGCGTCGAGGGCGATGGCCTGCTGGTAGGCGGCGGTGGCCTCCTCGTACCGGCCGAGGTCTTTGTACACGTTGCCCAGGCCGTGGTGGGGGTAGGCGAGCTTGGGGTCGAGGGCGATGGCTTGCCGGTAGGCGGCGATGGCCTCCTCGTACCGGTCGAGGTCTTTGTACACGTTGCCCAGAACGTGGTGGGGGTAGGCGAGCTTGGGGTCGAGGGCGATGGCTTGCCGGTAGGCGGCGATGGCCTCGGTGTACTTTTCTGTTAAGCTCAGGATAACACCTAACCGGTACCAGGCTCCCTGCTTATCTGGTAACCACTGGACCACTTTAGGCAGCAAACGTTCCGCTTCAGGAGTGTAGATGGCATCCCGCCGCTCCTCAGGCCACATGAATGCGCCGGCCAAGTTGTACATCGCCTCGCCTAACTGGCCCTTCAGGATTTCACCCTGCGCCGGCAGATTCGCTTCGGCCTTTTCGTACCAGGCCAGCGCTGCCTGGTACTCCTTTTGCCGGTAACTTAATTCCCCACGCCGCAAGTACAAGATAGCCTGCCGTTCCCCTTCCCCCTCGCCGCCCAGCCAGCCCACCGCCGGGCGACTCAGCCGTTCCAATTCATTTAACAGCGTCGCCTCTGCTTCCAGGTCCGGCAGGAAGCTTTCGGCGGCCTGCAGCTTCTTCAACCGCTGCCGGCTGCGCTGGTCGAGATAGTCATGCCAGCGGCCGGCCACGTTGGCCAGGCCCCGGCGCAGGTCGCGGCTGTAGGCCAGCCCCTCCACGTAGCGGGGGATCAGCCAGCGCCAGGCTCGTTGCTCGTCCAGCCAGAACAACGTTTCGGCCAGGGCCAGCACAGCCTGCGCCCATTCGCCGTCCTCTGATCGCTCTTCTATGAGCGGCATTTCCGCTTCCAGGCGCTGCAGCCTGGCCTGCAAAGCAGCCGCAGCCTGCTCCTGCAGCCGCCGGACGGCCGGACCGACTCGCTTTTCTGGCGTTTTGAGATCGGCGATGATGAAGCCGGCCGGGTCGTCGTGCAGCCGGGCCTCCTCCAGGTGGACGGCGGCGTAGTCGCGCCGCAGCCGGCGCAGCAGGGCCGCCAGGTCAAAGGCCGGAGTATCCGCCGGCCGGAGCATGGCCGCCAGCAGCTCCAGGTCGCCCCGGGCCAGGGCCAGGGCGTACAGCGCCTCCCGGTCGGCGCTGCTCACGGCGTGGAGCAAGTAGCGGCCGGTCATCTGCTCCACGATCTCCCGGTGCGGCACGTCAGCGCCAAGCCCACCCACAATGTCGTCCAGCGGCAGGCCGCGCGCCCACAGTTCGGCGGCGACGCGGATGGCCAGGGGGATACCCCGCGTGGCCCGGCTCAAGGCCAGCACCGCCTCGCCGTCCACCGGCCGCTCCGGGGCGGCGTCGGCAAAGTAAGCCCGCAGGTCGTCCAGGGCGAGCTGGCGCATGTCGTAGGCCAGCAGGCGGCGTGGAAACTCCTCGCCGTAACCGTGGAAGTAGTCGCTTGCGTCCGGCCCGAAGGGGCGGCTGCGCACCAGGTCGTCCCGGCCGGCGATCACCCATAGCAGCCGCGGCCCGGCGGCTTTCATGGTTTCGCGCAGCCAGGTGTCGGCCCGGCCTACAATTTCGTAGGTATCCAGGAAAACGAGCAGCGGCCTATCCCTGCCTACCCTTTCCAGGCCTTCGGCCAGGGCTTGGGCCAGTTGTTCGTGGGGGTTCAGAAAGAGCCGGTATTGCGCTGGCTTCATCCGCGCCTGCAGGCGGTTCTGGATGGCGCTGCGCAGGGCCACAGCCTGCCCGGCGGCCACGGTGACGCCGGCCTCCAGGAAGGCCTGGGCAACTTTCTCGCCCGTGTCGCCAATAGGTACCTTTAGCCGGATGGCTTTGGCCAGCAGGCCGGTCGTCGCGCCGCGTAGCGTTTGGGTTAATTCGTCGTGCTCCCCGCCTTTGGCTAAAATCTCGGCCGCCTCTTTCTCAGCTTTACCCCTGGCCTTGAGCATTTCCTGGTATTTTCTAAAGTGGCGACCCCACTCCCGGCGCAGCGCTTCGGCGTGCAGGGCGTCAAAGACGGCCTCCGGGCTGACGTGTTCGCGCCCTACCTGGAGGGCCGGGTTTTTTCAGTAGGTGAAAAATTCACATACACACTCCTGGGATAGAATAGGAGGCAAGTCAATGCCCAGCTAAACCAGGAAAAGTGACAACGTGGCGAACCT
>JAKEFB010000285.1 GCA_022616275.1 Chloroflexota bacterium | reverse complement strand
CGTGTTATGCGCGCAGACATCGCTACCTCGGACAAGACGGGATCACGGTTTATGCGCTGGCGTTGCCCATTCCAGCCTACCCCAATGGCCTCGCAGATAGGCTTGAGTGGGACGTATATCCGGCCGTCTGCTGTTCTGGCTACCGGCAGCTCGTCACCGTAAAAGGTGACTTCACGTTGGACGATGACGGTTAGGTTCTTTTCCTCTGCCACGTTGCTACTTCTCCTTATAATCTGCTGGGCTGTCAATAATGCCCGTCAGTTTGTGAGGGTAACCCTCACAAGATGTGTGGTCATAATGACCGCTGATCCACCTTCCGCCTTGACCGTTGCCGTAACGGCAACAGTTCCGCCTGTAGGGTATTCGCGTCACACGAATCCCCCTTCACAAACCGCGACCAGGCGCATGGTTTAGGGTGCAGATGGTGAACATTATACCCCTCATCTGCACCCTAAATAATTCTCGCATCACGCCTTCACCTTGCCAATGTACTCGCTGCGCAGCCGGCCGCCCTGTCGCCACCGCTTGTAAGCGTAGGGACCGCAGCCGTTGATCATCTTCAGTTCCACCCAGCCCCGGCCGCCGCTGTCACCGATAGCCGTGTCGCCGTCGCCGGCCGGCTCGGAGTCGGCCGGATCATCCAAGAGAGCGTCTATCATATCCCTGGCTTCCATAAGTCCAGCCTGGTCGAGTTGGACAAGGAGGCGCGATAGTTGGCCTTTTTGTTGTTCACTCAACCCAGCCACGCGATCACCTCAAACTGATAGGTCACTCGCCGGCTACCTGCCCTGGCCGGCTGGGGCCTTGGGCTGCTTTCAGCCGCTCCCGTTTGCGCCGGCGGTAAGCCCGTTGCCGGCAGGCTGGGTTGTGATACGCCGGCGGCCGGCCTTTGCCGCTGTAAGGGGGCAGCGGTTCTCCACAGCCAGGGCAGACTTTCATACTGTTTTACCCCTCTCAACGGCCGTAATCAGCACCGTTGGAAACGTGACCGGCAGGGCCACGTCGGCCGGCCGGTCACCTTCCAGCACCAGGGCGTCAACTAGGTTGCGCTCGATGGCCGTTACCCGGCCGCGCCACCTGGCTCCTTCACCGACCGGCAGCATGTGCCAGGTTACGACGTCGCCGATTTCCACCTTCATCCCTGCCCACCTCAGAACGGCACAAAGTCCGATATCGTTGTCTCCAAGTCCAAGTCCAGGTTCAAATACCGCTGAGTGGTGGCGATGTTGGCATGGCCTAACAGCCTGGATATCTGGGTGATGGGCACGCCGGCCTCATAGCCAATCTGGGCATAGGTCCGGCGCAGGTCGTGAGGGGCCAGTTCCGGCCGGCCGATGGCCCGGCCGTACTTCCGCACAATCTGGAAGAGGCCGATGGTGCTCAGGCTCTCGCCAATCGCCCCGGTCTGGTCCACTGACCGCAGCACCCGGCCGCCTCCACCCAGGACGCCGCCCCAGGCTTCGATGGCCGCGGCCAGCCGGTCAGAAATCGGCACCACCCGCGCCTTATCGCCCTTGCCCTGGATTTGCAGCACCGTCCGAAACTTGCCGCGAATGGGTTGCAGTTTCACGTCGTCAAAGGTCAGGCCAACGGCCTCCTCACGGCGCAGACCCGCGCTGGCGAGCAACCCTAGGGCCACCCTGTCCCGCTGGCCGCCCACGTCGCCGGCCGGCGCGCCCATCAGCTTCTTGACTTCGGCCTGGCTGAGCCAGATGTGGGCCTTCTGTCCCTTGGCGGCCGTAGCCTGGATGGCGTTTTGTAGGGCCTCGAAGCGGTACACGGCCGCCTGCACCTGGTTGACGTTATCGGGGCTGGCGACGGCCTTCACATCGTTCATGGCCGCCACCGTCCACAATTTCACGGCTGCTTTCAAGTGCGCCCGGCCGGAAGCGCTGAGGCTCTGGGCGTAGTCGCTGAGGGCGGCCGCGTCGGTCAGTTGGTGGCCGGCCGCCAGATACCTTTTGACGACCCGGCGATACTTTAGCTTGGTGGCTTGGCCGAGACTGGCCTGCTCGATGGCCCGCAAGACGGCCGGTTCATGGGGGTCAATGATGGCTGGTAACACGTCTGTTCACCTCTCTAAAAGGTATTACGGAAAGGTTGCTTTTCGTAATGAGTTCAATTCCTACGGCCGCGCCGAGCGCAAATTCTATAAATACCCCAGCACCGCGCCGGCCGCCGTTTTCGCTGGCAACCGGGTGTCCTATGACTGCCCGATGATAGGGGGCTTTGTAGGGCACTTTATAGAGCATCCTGCTCACCGGCCGCCTGGTCGCCTTCTGTGGCAGTAACAACCACAGAACCGCGTTTTTCGGGCCCGGCCGTGCTGCTTGCAGGCTGACGAGTTGGGCCTGGGCGTGGTTACGGCCGGTCATCGCCGCCGCCCTTATCGTCGTCGCGCCGGCCACCCCAATCTGGGTGAATGTTTTGAATCCGGATTCGGCTCCGCTCCAAATAAGCTGCCACCGCTTCACGGATGATGTAGGCGATAGGCACACCACGCTCGTCTGACAATTTGTTGAGCGCATCGTGCATATCCTCAGTCAAGGTAATGTTAGTTCTCGTGGTCATAGCCTCCTTTTACTGACTGAGAATAAGATACCACATGATAACATAAGATGTCAATATATTAGGTATTACTTCTTGACGAGTTGTACTACTTGGTATCTAATTCTTGTAGATTTTTGCAGGAAATATTCAATGACCACTATCCAGCTTCACAAGATTTGCACCAGGGGAGAGCGGCGTTTTGCGTACTATGAAAGCTATGAGTCCATGTTCCTGCTACCGGTTGAAGTGTCGGCTGAACTCTACGAGGAAATTTTGCAGCAAATGCGCGCAGCCGGATTGGCGAAACGACCGCGCCAGGGCCAGGTGTCCTTCCGGCCAAACTGCATCCGGGGAGGACTGGCTGAAAAGCTGGTTAACCTGCGGCGTGAAGCATGCCAGGCAATGAACCAGTAGAAGCTGGCCCAGGCGACTGGCAACGGCCGTGAAGGGGACGTGGAGCCAACATCATTTGCTCAATCAAATAACTAGAGTCACCTCGACCATAGCCGGGATCCCGGCCTTTCCTCCCTCATTTCCCCTTCCCTTTCGACTCATAACGCCCTGGCGGTTTTGGGCTTCTCTCTGACCAAAATAAGAAAGCCAACGAGCTGCATGTTGGTGCCAATTGGCACCTGATCGCTATGGCTAACACTGCCGGCAATTTCCCAACCGTCGTTGAGAAGCTCGCCCAATGTCTTTTCCATACGAGCCTGATCATGAATGTCTAACCAGAAAAATCGGACCTCTTTCATTGCAATCTTTCTCCTTTTGCAAAATCACCCTTTATCCATGTGATTGTCATTTGTGACCATTGGGTTACTATACACTCTTTATGAGAGTCATAGCGATAGCCAACCACAAGGGGGGTGTGGGTAAAACGGCTTCGACTCACGCTTTGGGAACCGCCTTGGGAGAATTGGGGCAACGTGTGTTGTTGGTGGATGTTGACCCTCAAAGTAGCTTGACGGCCGCCTGTGGCGTAGACACAGCCGCCAATGAAAGCCTGGCCGAGGTGCTTGGTGGGGTTGCGCCCGGCCAGCTATCCCTGCCAGATGTTTTGCTCGACGTGGGAGACGGGCTGCCCATCCACCTGGTGCCGGCCGACATCGCCCTGGCCCCCAATGAACTTGGTATGGTTCAACGGTACGGCCGTGAATCACTGTTACAAAGCGCCCTGGCCGCCGTTTCGCGCACCTACGATGTTTGCCTGATAGATTGCCCACCATCGCTGGGCCTGCTGACGGTGAACGCGCTGCGGGCGGCTACGGCCGTCATCATCCCCACCCAGCCGCAAATTAGCGATTTGCGAGGCTTAAAACTGTTCCTGGATACGATTGTCCAAATAAGGCAGGAAATCAACCCCAGGCTTGAAATTCTGGGCATCCTGGTGACGTTTCTGGATAGCCGGCTTATCCACCATCAGGATGCACTGGCGACGATGCGGGGCCAGGGTTTGCCTGTGTTCGAGGTGCGGATCGGCCGGTCCGTGCGCGTGGCTGAAGCGGCCGCGGCCGGCGAGTCAATCGTCATCTACGACCCATCCAACCCTCAAGCGGAAAACTACAGACAACTGGCAAAGGAAATAGAGAAGTGGCTAAAAAGCGGGCAAAGGTAAGTCTGGATTTCGGGGAAAGCGTTGACCTGTTTGCAAAGACGGGGCCTGATGAGAGGCAGGAACGGGAAAAGCAGCGGCAACGAGAGCGACTTACCAGGCGGGCCACTTACGACATCACCCCAGAGTTAAAAACGGCCGTTGAACGCCGGGCCACCAGGTTGGGCATTCCGGCCAGCCAGTTGGCCATGTTTTTTTTGTGTGATGCGTTGGAGCGCTATGACGCTGGCGAGATTGACCCGGAGCCTTATTTAGAAGAATCCACGTCGCCCAAATTCAGGAACAACCTGGCGTTTGGCGAATGGTATGGCCTCAAGGGTGATATTGGGTGATTTAATTCACCCTTGCCAACATCACCAAACATCACCCTTTTCTTTGCCACCTGAAGTGGGCTAAACAAAAGGAGTTACAAAGGCGAAGTAAGCAAGGGTTTCTTTACCTTAAACCACAACCATAGCCCTGCAATCTTTGGCCGTTGGCTAGGCCCTTCTGTGGAAAATTTTGACGGGTGGGCGTATAGTTATGGAAGAGGTGGTAGTGATGCTAGAACAAACATTGGAGCAAAAGGTCAGTCAGCGACTGTTGCCCGAACTCCTACAAGACCGGAGCGAATTGGAGTTCCAGCGCCTATTAGAGAAGCTACCGGCCGGCGCTTACATGTGCGCCCCGGACGGGCTAATTACTTATTTCAACCAGCGTGCCGTCGAACTATGGGGGCGTGCGCCGAAACTAAACGACCCTGTTGACCGATTCTGCGGCTCGTTCAGACTGTTTTCCTCCGACGGATCGCCGATTCGCCACGACCAGTGCTGGATGGCGCTGGCGCTGCTGGAGAACAGGGAGTACAACGGGCATGAGATTATCATCGAGCGCCCGGATGGCTGCCGCCTCACCACTCTGGCCTACGCCAACCCAATCCGCGACGAGTCGGGGTGGTTGCTCGGAGCGGTGAATGTTCTCGTGGATATTACCGACCGCAAGCGGGCTGAAGAAGTGTTGCGCCAGGCTCGCGATGAACTGGAACGGCATGTTACCGAACGAACGGCCGACTTGGCTGCCAACGAGGAAATGGCTCGCCATCAGGCAGCCCGCGCCGAAGCCCTGGCCGGCGCGGCGGCGCTGCTCAACGCCCAACTCGACCTGGAAACAGTATTGGCAACCGTTTGTCGGGTCATGGGTGATGCGTTGAATGTTTCCGTTATCCTCGTTTACCTCTTTGACCAAACCAGCAATACCTTTGTCTTTGCCGCTGGT
>JAKEFB010000284.1 GCA_022616275.1 Chloroflexota bacterium | reverse complement strand
GTCCCGCAACCGGCCGGCTTGCCAAACGCGCCGGCCGACTATCAGCGCATCTTTGAGACGATCAGCGAGGGGTTGATCATCCACGATGCGGCATCTTTTCTGGTGGTCGAGGCCAATCCGGCGGCGGCGGTGATGCACGGCTATGACCGCGCGGCATTCATTGGCCTGCACCCGACTAGCTTTATACACCCTGACAGCCACCCCTTGCTCGGCGAGTACAGCCAGACCGTTCAAGCTGGCGGCCGGTTCGAAGCACTGGCGATTCACCTGCGCCGGGATGGTTCACCGTTTTACGTCGAGGTGCGCGGGACACCGTTTGAGTGCCAGGGCCGGCCATGCCTCTTAAGCGTCCTCCGCGATGTCACCGCCCGCATCCAGGCCGAGCAGGAACTCCAGCAGCAGGTGCAAACGCTGGCCACGTTACAGGAACGGCAACGGCTGGCCCAAAATCTACATGATGCCGTCAACCAATCCCTTTTCTCGGCCGGCCTGATTGCTGAAGTCCTGCCGCGCCTGTGGGAACAAAATCCGGCCGAGGGGCGGCGGTCACTGGAAGACTTGCGCCGCTTGACGCGGGGAGCACTGGCCGAAATGCGCGGACTATTGGCCGAACTGCGGCCCCAGGTCTTGATTGACAGCGAATTGGGTGACCTACTGCGCCAGTTGGGTAACGCCTTCACCGGCCGGACCAACATCCCGGTTGCCGTAACCGTCGTGGGACAAGGTGACTTGCCGGCCGACGTGCAGGTAGCCTTCTACCGCCTGTGCCAGGAAGCCTTCAACAATATCGCCAAACATGCCAGGGCCAGCCAAGTCCGGCTCCAACTACAATATGGGGCAGGCACGGTCGAATTACAAATCTGCGATGACGGCCGGGGCTTTGATCCAGATCATACCCCGTCCGGTCATTATGGCTTGAGTATGATGCACGAGCGCGCTGGAGCCGTGGGCGCACGACTTATCGTTAAGAGCCGGCCCAAGAACGGTACAGAAATTGCCATCCACTGGATGGAAAGTGGGGAGGAAAGAGCGCCATGACAGCCTCAGCACCCATTCGCGTCATGCTCGTAGATGACCATACCATGGTTCGCCGGGGGCTGGCAACCTTCTTGTACGTCTTCGACGACCTGGAACTGGTTGGTGAGGCGGCCGACGGCGACGAAGCTATCCAGTTGTGCGTCCGCGTGCTGCCCGACGTTGTCCTCATGGATATCGTCATGCCCAACATAGACGGGGTAACAGCCACCCGCGCCATTCGCCAGCGCTTTCCCACGGTGCAGGTCATTGCCCTGACCAGCTTCGCCGAAGAAGAACTGGTTCAGAACGCATTGCAGGCCGGGGCCATTGCCTATTTGCTCAAGGACGTATCGGCCGACGAACTGGCCCAGGCGATTCGTGCTGCCCATGCCGGTCGGGGCACATTCGCCTCAGAGGCCGCCCAGGCGTTGGCTCATGCCGCCGTTCAGCCGCCACCACCGGGCCACGACCTGACAGCCCGCGAACAGGCCGTGCTGGCCCTGATAGTTGAAGGGCTAAACAATACCGAGATCGCCGCCCGGCTGGTCGTCAGCCCATCCACTATCAAATCCCATGTCAGCCACATTCTGCGTAAGCTGGGCGTTAGCAGCCGCACCGAAGCCGCGGCTCTGGCCGTCCGCCACCGGCTCATCCCCTGACCTATCCCCTTCCGAAATTCCCCAACTGGGGGAGATCAATACTCCCCGCCCGGCCGATGTTGCCGGGGCGCGTCCATGTTAGCATTCCTGGTGAGCGGGCCTAAGCAAATAACAACATAGGCACTGTGGTCGGGCAACGGCCTGGACGGAGGCAACTCGCAGTCAAAAGGTATCAGCTGTCCGCCCGGTGAAAGTTAGCGTTAAAAGGCGCCCGCTCACCAAACTTACTTGCCTGCAATGCCAGGCAAATTCCCCTGGCCCAAAACAGGTTAGATGGCAAAGACAGAGATAACGTTCCACAACCAGGCAACCATCAAGGTGCTGGCGCAGATATTTACGGGGCATACCCTTATCAGCACCTGTTTGGCCGGCCCTGGCGAAAGTTGCATCTTACCGGCCGAGCCGGCGCGATATGACATTTTTCTCAAAAACGGGGCTACCGGTTGGGAAATCGCCCGCAAAATGGATAGTGCGGACAAAACCATTACGTTGCAGCAGCAAAAGGGCGGGCGATACGTCATGACCGGAGGCTAAAGATGATTCTAAAATTTGAAGAGTGGCTCCTGCACCAACAGCACCGGGAAGATTTCGTCGGCGACCTGGCTCGTGTCGTAGACCGGCAAGACGCCATTCATAAATCCTCCAGGTACAAGAACGACGAACACAAAAACTGGGCCGATATCGTCGTCCGAATCGCTCAGCCAGGCTACATCGAAGCTTTCAACGAGGCCTGGCGCGAATTTCTACTGGAAAAGCAAGCAGCAAAAGAGGCGCTAGGTTAAACAATATGGCCATCAGAAAACTTGACCAGGTTTACACCAAAGACAATCGACATCTTGGCGTAGCCCGGCGCTTGTACCACCGGACCAGTGACATCCGGCCGGAATGGGAATATTACGCAACCTACCTGCTGGTGGCGTCGTTTGCTCTCGGTGATGACTTTTACGTACCAACCGACTTCGTTGCCGGCCGCGACCCACATACCGGCCATATCATGTTAACCGTCACGGAGAGGAAAGTCGAAAACAATACCTGGACGCGCCAGCCCGACTTTGTCTTACGCGGCGAGGCCAGGCAGGAAGAGCTGGTATAGCGGGAGTAGGATGCGCCCTGGTTTGGCCTTGCCGCTATTTGACGACCAAAACCATTTAGTGATTGCGAGTACCGCAAGAAGGAAAATGTTATGAGAACGATATATTGGCCCATCTATACCTTAAGACCTTACGAGCGGGGGATTCAAGAAACGCTGGGCAAGTACACCCAATTTGTGATGCCCGGCCTGGGATTCCAAATCCCGCTCATTCATATCCTCCGGGTTCGTGACGTCCGCGAACACACGATGGATATCCACCCTCAGCCGGTTATTACCAAAGACAACGTCGAAATCCAGGTGGACGGTATTATGTGGGCACGGCCTACCATCGATGAGGAGTCCATCAAACGTACCTTCTACAACATTGACGATTGGAAGCGGGCGCTTATCCAACTAGCCATGACCAACTTGCGCCAGGAGTTCGGCGATCTAACCCTGGATGAAAGTTTGGTAGCCCGTGAAACAATCGCCACCAATTTGCAGCGGATCTTGAACACCTTCGCCGTCGAATGGGGCCTGACCGTTAGCAAGGTGGAAATTCGCCTGATTGACCCACCCGAGGACATCAAGAAGGCCATGCATAAACAGAAGACGGCCGAGCAAGAGCGGCGTTCCATGCGCCTGCTGGCGACGGGCGAATTCGAGGCGGCCGAACAGCAAAAGCTGGCGATTATCCAGCGTGCTGAGGGGGAACGCGAAGCAGTGATTCAAGTAGCCCAGGGCAAGGCCGAAGCCATTCGCCTGGTCAACGAAGCTGCCCAGCAATACTTCATCGGCAGCGCCCAGCTCCTCAAGCAAATGGAGATGGTTGAGACCTCCCTGCGCGAGAATACCAAAGTCGTCATTACCGAGCACGGCATCAGCCCCACCTTGTTGCTGGGCAGCCTGCCAGTCAGTGTGGCCAGCGAGAAAAACGGACACGAAGAAGTAAGAATTCGTGTCTGAGCGGGTGCAGAACGCCCCAGCCCCCGGTTCATTCAGAATCGCCGGCTTCGTTCTCCCTAACAGCCATTTATCTTTAATGTTCGCGCTACGGCGATCATGATTTGAATAGGAGAAAAACAATGAATACCGACGGATCAACCATTCGAGAAAGATGGGACCGTGCCAAACCGACGAAAACCATTACCTTCTGGCTCATCATCGGTGCGATTATCCTGACGCTGATTCTCGGCTTTTCTAAGGGTGGGTGGGTAACGGAAAGCAACGCCCAACACATGGCGGAGACAGCGGCCC
>JAKEFB010000283.1 GCA_022616275.1 Chloroflexota bacterium | reverse complement strand
CGCTACGGCAAGGGGATGGCCATTGTCCGCGCCAACGGCAAGTCCGACATGGTCTATTTCCAGCCCCGGCCGAGCGAGGCGGCCTATCTGTTTGGCAGCTAAAGCTTCCGTGTCAAATGCCAAGTGTCAAGTGCCAAGTGTCAAGTGTCATGTGGTCTTTCTTACGTGACACTTGAAACATGACACGTGACACTTCTTATGGAGAAAGAATGAGCACCAAAATACTCGACCGTTTTAGGAAACAAGAGGCCGAAGGCGTGGCCATGTCTATGCAATTCAATCGCTGGTCACGGGTGATGATTGAGGTCCTCATCCAGGAACAGGAGCAAAAGCTGCTGGCCAGCGACCTGCCGGTGGACGAGGAACGGCCGGATAACTTCTGGGAAGGACTGTCTGAGCCAGACGCCAGGTAACCAGGAAGCCTGGCGCGAGGAGGAGAAAGGTGAAACTGCTGCAACGGTTATGGAACGACCGGCGGGCACGAGAGCGGTGGGACACCAGGCTAGCCTGGTTTCGGCTACGTTACCTGGACCCCGGCCGGCCGGCCCGCTGCCTTAACCTGCTGTCCCGGCCGGAGGCCTGCGGCCGGATCGCCCTTTATTACTGCCCGGGCGACGCCGTGTCCCAGCTTTACCTGGGACTACCAGAGGCGCAGGCGCCCTTGCTGGCTCAGATGGCGGCCGATTTTGGCTTTTCCTTGAAGGCCAAGTCGTCTGACGTTGCAATTCCCCAGGCCATGCCGATGACGCCGGCGGCGCACCTGCCCTGGGACAGGTCGTTTGTCGCGCACATTGCCAACGAATACGCCTTTGTCGGCCTAATTGGTGACGACAATGGCAGCGGTTCTTACCTGCCCGCGCCTCCTTCCTCGGAAGTAGGACGCGGCCCGGCCGCCTGGCACTTGCCGGAGAACCCACCGGCCGGATTGACGCTGCGACCTTCCTGGAACGGCTCGCTGCCACCGGCGCACCTGGTGGCCACCCGGCCCGACCCCCGGCGCTGGCTGCTGGGGCGCTCTGGCAGCGGCGTGCCGTTGCACGTGGCCGGCCAGGTCAACCTCTACGGCCGCCAGGGGGCGGTCGCGGAGTGGCTAGTCAACCAAATCGTCAACACCATAGTTGGAAACCCGGCCGGCCTGGCGGTCATTGACGGCGCCGGCGACCTGGTACCCAGGCTGAAGCGGAAAGCATCTGTCACCCGGTTGTTAAGCGGAGCGTTAGTTTACGTGGATATAGACGGAGCTGTGGTCGCCAATGGCTTCAACCCGCTGGCGGCCGCGCCGGGCGAGACGGCCGAGGCGACGCTGCGGCGCTGGCAGCGCTGGTTTGCCGGGCTGAACGTGCCGTCGCCAAGCCTCGAGTTGCTGGCCACGGCCTGGCAGGATGGGGTCAAGGATATCCCCGCCCTACGAAAATGGTTGAAGAAACCAGAACGACAAAACCAGCAAGCGGCCATCTCCAGCCTAGAAGCTGCTCTGAACCGTTTGACGGCTGACCCACTTCTACGCGAGTGGTTGGAGTGGCCGGCCAATCGTTTCGCTGCCTTGCCGGATGGCGCGTTTTTCTTTGCCTGTCAAGGGCTGGAGTGGGCCCGCCAGCAGTTGCTACGGGCGGCCTTGCTGGGCGGGCTGGCGGTTGAAGGCACACGGCTCATCGTTCACGGCTTTCCCTGGAAAGGGGCTGATATCGGCGAGCTGCAGAATCATGGCCAGCTTGTCGTCGCCAATGGCCCTCACCTGCCGGGCAGCGCCGTCGTCTTGGTTGAAAATCATCCCCAAGGTGCAGTTGCCTTAGCCCAACACTTTTTACCGGGTAGTGCCAGGCTGCGCGAGAATCTGGAACTACTTGGCCAGGGCGAGGGAATTGTCATCGCTGAAGACGCCATTGTCTATACTACCTGGCACAGCTGCGTTGAAGGCGAAGGATCAAAGTAAGTAATGTTGTACTTTTACAACAAAGGTACTTGACAAAAATCCATTTAGGGTTTATTATCTTTTGAAATACACTATTTCAAAAGATAATAAGGGCAAATCGGCGTGGAGAATAAATTTGTTGGCCGGGATACAGAACTAGAGCTGCTTGACAGTCTATGGCACTCGCCCCGGGCGACCTTTCTTATTGTATACGGCCGGCGGCGAGTTGGCAAAACGCGTTTGTTGGCGCACTGGCTCAACCTGCAACCGGAACGGGGGCTTTACTGGGTGGCGGAGCCGACCTCTGCGCTGGAACAGCTACGCTCCTTCACCCAAGCCCTTTACAATTATGACACCCCCGACGTTTCCGCCCCTCAAGACTACACGTTCGGCAGCTGGGAGCAGGCCCTACGCGAGGTAGCCAAGCTGGCCCACGAAAAACGGTTCGCCCTCTTTATTGACGAAATCACTTATTTAATGGACGTCAATCCCAATTTCGTGGGCATCTTGCAGAAAGCCTGGGATCAGTGGCTGAGCAGGTCGAACCTGATGTTGGCCCTCTCAGGCTCGCAGATGGGGTTGATGCAGAAGAACGTTCTTTCTTATCAGGCGCCACTTTACGGCCGGACGACGGCTCAGGTCCAGCTGCCACCCATGCCTTTTATGGCTACCAAGAGCTTCTTCCCCAACTACAATGCGGCCGATCGGGTGTCGACTTATGCCGTCTGGGGCGGGATTCCCGCCTATTGGGAGCGGCTTAAGCCGGATCTACCATTCTGGGAAAACGTCCGCTTGCAACTTCTGCCGTCGAATATGTGGATGATGGACGAACCGTCGTTCCTGCTCAAGGACTTTGTGAACGACCCTTACAACTACGTCTCCATCCTGCGGGCCATTGCCCAGGGCACCCAAACCGTCGGCCAGATTGCCAAGCGAACGGGGTTAACCACCGGCCATATTTCTTCCTATCTGAACACACTCCGGGAAACGGGGTTTGTCGAACGCCAGGTTCCAGTCACAGAGGCTGAGACGGACTCTCGCCGCGGCCGTTACTTCATTACCGACCCCTACTTGCGCTTCTACTACCATTTCCTGGCCGCTTACCAGTCCAAGCTGGCCCTGGGCGCGCAAGATGAACTACTGGAGGCGATCAAGGAAAAGTTGCCGGCCTTTATTCAGGGTTACACCTGGCGCGAGTTGTGTTCGCAGTGGATCTTGCTGGCCAGCGCCTCCGGCCAGCTGCCTGTGCCTGTCGAACGGGTCGGCGGTTTCTGGCAACATTCTCAGGAGGTGGATCTGGTCGGGATAGACCGCCTGGAAAAGAGCCTGGTGCTGGCGGCTTGCGAGTGGGGGACGACGCCGGCCGGCAGCAAGGTGATGCAGGAACTGGTCAAGAAGACAGCCGCCGTCGTGCCGGACGACGACTCTTTATGGTCTGTTTATTACCTGGGTTTTTCTACGGCCGGCTGGGAAGACGACGTATGCGAAAAAACAGAGCGGCTGACCGAGACCAGGCAAAAGGGGAAAAACTGGCAAAGCGCCGGCGTGCGTCTACTGGATTTGCCGGCCGTCGACCGGGACCTGGCAGCTTGGTCCGACTAGTTTCGCCAATCGCCATCAGTGCGTGCTAATCAGCAGGTAAAGCCTGCTCGCTGGTTGGCAGACGCTGGTCACTATTGGCCAGAAAGCAAAAAGCCAAGCGCCCGTCACAACGCTTAGCTTTATTGCTAAACCTAATCGCACAACAATCACACACGTCGCTGGCCTGCGGGTCTTGCCGGACCCTTCAGCGTAACACCCCTTGATTGGGGAGGGGGACTTTATGTCTCCCGGTGCGATTTACACAAAAGCATAGCACACTCTGATCCCGCCGTCAACGAGGTAGTACCCGGTTTCAGAGTAGTTTGACGCCAGGGCGACGAAGGTGGCTATTCTCGCCAGGCTGATAGACGCGTTCCTTTGACCTTCGCTGCCTGCGGATCAGTTCGGACTGACCGGCAGGCAACGGTGGCCAAAGTAAGCCAGTAGGCCACCTAAAAGCAAGAAAGCGAGCGCTGCAAACACTCGCTTTCCTTGCCGGATTTATATCGGTAACCGCATAGCTCGCTGGCCCCAGATGTACCACCATCTGCAGCGCAGAGCCCCTTGAGTGGGGAGGGGGAGGGTGTGCCTCTTCCCTATGCGGTCTAGCTATTCAGGAGGATAGCACGAAGGCGATCCCGTTGTCAATGGATCAGGTGTTCTGTTGGCGAGCGGATTAATTCGTGTAGTCACATGGAAGACACAAAGTCGCTGGCCTTGCTGGCAGCCAACCAGCGACTTTATGAACTAAGAGCAAAACGCGCCGGGCCAGAAGGGGCGCAACTTAAAGAGCGGCCGGTTGAAACAGGTGGGGGACAACTACTAGACGCCGGTTGGGCGCTCCGCAACGGCCAGGCGCTGCTTCAGGCCTATCGACAGCGGGACGGGGTGGATGGCGCCGACGCCCCTACGGCGGCACATGCTGACACTCTCCCGCGGGCCTCGGAGAGTCCGGCTATGAGGGAAGACGTTGACCCAACCGGGTCACTACCGGCCGGGCCGGCGATGCAGACAGACGGCGCGCCCACCATCCGCCACTACCCAACACTCGGAACGGCCGCCCTGCAGGCCGGGGAAGCGCCCTGCTATCGGCTATGGTTAGCCTGCCACGCCCTCGATCCAACCGGCCGAGGCTGGCTATCAACGGAAACCGTCCAGCAGCGCTTGGCCGGCGAGGAAAGCGATCTGCGCCTCTGCGGCCGGCGGCGATTGCGCCAGCTCCTGCGCCAGGGGGAAGGCCGCTTCTGGCACGAGGATGACCAGGGCCGGCTGTGGCTGGCCGGCATGGCCCGGCTGACGGCGGTGCTCGGAGTAGATCGGCTGGCCGGCCGGCCGGTGGAGTTACCACTGGCGGCGCTGACAGGTGGGGTGGGGGTCTTCAGGGCGCATCTTTACGCGGCCTGGCACAGCGGCCGCAAGTTGGCCAATCCCATCAGCCGGGAGACGCAAGAGGCGCTAATTGGCGTCCCGGCTCGGACGCAGCGGCATTACGGTCAGGTGGCTGGGGTCAGTAGCAAGCGTAATCTGGCTGTCGGTGACAGGTACGACGAGGAGGTGATGGAACAGCGGGCCTGGCAGCGCGGCCGGGCTGTGTTTGAGTTTGTGGACGTGCAGGGACGCCAGGGACCGAAGAACCGCCACTACGTGGCCTGGCGTCTACCGAATAGTTACCAGGGACCGCACCGCCAGGCCACCCGCGGCCGGCAGAGGAAGGTCAACCGGAGGCTAAAAGACCTTGTGAACAAAAGGGCGCAGGGGAACGGTAGCCAGAAGGTTGATAAGCTCTTCTACCGGGACGGGGCAGAGGCGGGGCGGGTCTTCAATCGCAGGAGCGGCAGCGAGGCGTATTGGCCGGCGCTGGAGTTGCCGGCCGGGCAGGTGGTGTGGGGTGTTTTTTTGCGCCGGTAGGAGGAAATTTTTTGCCGTGATTACAAAGGGTCGGTTCTTGATTTCCCTTTCTGTTTCCCTAAATGGTTATGCGAACTAGTAGGGGAATGTTACCTCAGTAACCGGCTAAGTCGAGCTAGGCCTGAGCGCTATCAGGCCTCATCTATAGAAGTGCTACTGGCCCAGGGCTGATACGCTCGACATCTGTCTACAGCCCCAACAGAATGTGAGCGATAGCGAAATAGATGAAACGAGCTTCTATTTAGCCGCTGCATCCATTACTCCTTTGGCTGGATACGCCGCCGGTTGATCTGCCCTGCCCCTCATCAACAGGCACACCGTCTAGACGCATTACCAGCTCCGGTCAAAAACTCAGCTCATGGATTGTTTGCTGTTTGAGGTAAGGCCAGCTCCCACATGTCGTTCAGGTAGTTCTCACCATCGAAGCCGCCAAACAGCAGAAAACGGCCGCGCGTTTCGTCGTAAAACATGACCTGTCCCCACCGGCCGGAGGGAAAGAGCGGCGTTTGAAGCTCTTGCCAGGCTGTCCCGTCGAAAAGCCAGGTGTCATGCCGAATCCCCTCTGGGATGAAACCACCAAATAGAAGCGTCTGTCCTGTGTTCCGGTCATAGACCATAGACAGGTCCGTCCGCGAGACAGGCACTGGCGACAACGCCAATGGGGACCACTGGTCTTGTTGCCAGACCCAGGTCGCACTCGCTCCACCGGGCACGTAAGCCAGCGCCCGGTTTTGTTGGCTGTCGTAGACCAGACCAAACCCGGCAGCCAGTGGGCTGCCGGTCAAGGGGATCGGCTGCCAGTTTTGGCCGTCCCATTCCCAGGCATCATTGAAGAAGACGCCGGTCGGCTCGTTCAGGCCACCGTATAGCACCACCTTCTGGCGCTGTGGGTCAAAGATAAGCTGGTGGCAGCAGCGGGCCGGCGGGGCAATGTCGGGGGTCATCCTCTGCCAGGCCTGACCGTCCCATTCCCAGGTGTCCGTCAGGTAGCTGCTGCCCGGCCCGATCCCCCCAAACAGGACGACGACGCCGCGCCTTTCATCGTAGACCATGGCGTGTTTCGCCCGGCCGGGCGGCTGCTGAGCTGGGTTGGCCTGCTGCCACACCTGGCCGTCCCAAATCCAGGTGTCCTGCATCGTCTGCCAATGGCCACCAGTCAAGTAGGCGTCGGCCCCGCCGAAGAGAATGGCCAAGTCTCGTTCCGTGTCGTAGGCGATTTGCCCGTAAATCCGCCCGGGGGGGACGTTCTCTATGGTCAACGGCGCCCACCCTTGACGGGGCGGCTGGCTGGCGCTGGCCAGCATGGCGACGAGCAGCAGCGACCAGGCGACGGCCGCCAAGCGGCCGGCGTGCAGCCGCCGGGAGGGCCGGGGCTGGGCCGGCCGGAAGAGAGCGCCGGCCAACACCAGACCGAGGACGGCCACCCCCAGAAGGCTCAAAAGGAGCCAGGGACTGCCGCAGGCGGTTGTGAACGGCTGGCGCAGGGCGCGGCCAAAGGCGCAGAATGTCCAGATAATATTGTGGCGAAGGTGGAAGAAGCTCAACCCCGTCCAGAGGAGTAGAGCCAGGTTGCGGTTCAGCAAGGTGAGCAGCAATCCCACCAGCAGGGTATAGCCCAACCAGGCGGCCAGAAATAACCAGGGACCGGCCACCAGAAGTTGGTCAATGACCTGTTCGCCGGAGTGGGCCTGGCTGTGGTTAAGCCAATAGGCCGGCGCCTGGCCCACCAGCGTAAAGACGCCCGCGGTGGCCATTAAGAGCATCGCCAGCCAGACCAGAGCAGCCGGCAGGTAGGCGGGCGCAAAAAGCCGGCGCACGAAGGCGAAGGTCACCCGGCGAACGGGATTTGGCTCGCGCAGAGGGGTAATGGCCGGCATGTCGGCGGCCGGCGGTGCAGCGGCCGGCTCATCGCCAGGTGTGGCGGTCGGCTGGTGATCGGGGCCGGCCGGACTGGTTGGCGCCTCAGCCGCCGGCGCGACCGGTCGGGCCGACGTAGTGGCCGGCTGGGCCAGGGCGGGCGGCCGGTTACGGGCAAAGGCATTGTCCGGGTCAAGAGCCAGCAGTTTTTCCAGGCAGTAACGTTGTTCGGCGGCCGTCGGCAGAACCAGGGACAGGCCGGCCCAGGCCGCCAGATCTCGCTCGTCAGCCGCCACGGCCGCCCGCAGCAGCCGTTCCGCCTCCGCTCGATTGTTGTTTTTCAAGGCCGCTAAGCCTTGCCTGGTCAAATCGTTCACCGCGTTATGGCCCTTCGGGAAGTTCCAGCGCCCACAAATCGTTGGCCGAAGCGCCGTTGGCCTGGCCGCCAAATAGCATCACTCGCTGTCGCTGGTAATCGTAAAAGATAGTCGGCGATAACCGTGGCCCAGGCGAACGGGGCAGCTCCAGGCGTTGCCACTTCTGGCCGTCAAAAAGCCAGGTGTCGTCGAACTCCTCGTCGTCTTTTTCCCCGCCGTAGAGAACGACCTGTTGGTGGTGGAAATCGTATATCATTTTGGCGTTGTTGCGGGCCGGCGGTTGGGCGGCCAGGGAGGGGTTCAACCACTGGCCGCCCTGCCATAACCAGGTACCGAAGGCAGTTACGCCGGTAAAACCGACAAATTGCCGGCGGGCGTTGTCATAGGCCAGCCCGGAGCCGCTGGAGAGGGGCGAGCGGCTCTCCTGGAAAATCTCAGACCAGCCCGCCCCGTCCCATTCCCAGGCGCTGTCATGGAAGACGCCGTCGGCGTCTATACCGCCGTAGAGGACGACCCGGCCGCGCAAGGGGTCATAGAGAAGTTTGTGGCAGCAGCGATGAGTCGGACCGGCGTTAGGATAGACGACGCGCCAGTTGGTCCCGTCCCACTCCCAGACGCCTTCGAGCAGCCCACCGGCATCTTCTCCGCCAAATAGCACCACCACGCCTCGGGCCTCGTCGTAAGCCATAGCCTGCGAGTGGCGGCCGGGTGGGCTGGTCTCGGGAAAAAGCTGCTGCCAGTCCACACCGTCCCATTCCCAGGTGGTATCCGGGTAACCAGATGGGCCGGTACCACCAAAGAGAACGGCCCGGCCGCGGCGGGTATCGTAAGCTATGGAGGCCCCGGTGCGTCCTTCTGGCCGGTGAGCCGGCACGACCGGCCGCCAGCCGACCTTCGAGACGGTGATGGCCCGGACCAGCCCGGCCGCCAGGAGCAAAGCGCCGATCGCGCCCAGAACGGCTACGGCTATTTTCCCGGAGGCGCGCCAGAGACGCGGCCTGGCGCCCGGTGGCGAGGAACGGGGCAGGATAGTGAGGATCAGCCCGCCGACAACCAGGCTGGCCATCAGCCACAGCAGAAAATAGTCGGCCCGGCAGGCGTAACCGGGAGAGAGCGGCAACAAAATGTTCAGGCGGCATTCCAGCCAGTTGACAATGTCATAGAGATGGACGTAGGCGGCGACCATCCAGAGCACCAGGGCGATAATCCGGTTCAGTCGCCACACCAGCAGGCCGAGAAGCACTAGATAAACAAAACCCAGACTTACGAAGACAATGGGGTTGAGGCGCATCATCCCCTGCAGGCTTTCGCTGGAAAAGCTCGACCGGCCGGAGGCCAGCCAATATTCAACCGGCTGGGCAACCAGGGTGATGACGAGGTCGGCGAAGATAATGAAGGCCAACCCGGCGACGAAATGCGCCGGTAGCCGCGGCCGGGAAAAGAGACGGCTTTTGGCCGGTAATGAATTCGCTTGATCCAGCATGGCATGCCCCTCGATGAACGATTTCGGCACGAATTAGAAACAGCGTCTCATTATAGTATGCGACTTTCCTGGTTTCGCGCAACCTGTTTTCGTAGTTCCCTGGTCCTTTCAGGAGGTGGGTTCTCCAGCCGAAACGTTGGCAGCCGCCCGCTTGCTCGCGAAGATATTTTGAGGACTACAACCTGTGGCAGAAACTGTCATATCGACAAAACTTTTCACGCTTCCTTCACGCCCAACCGTACTGCGGTACTGCCAGCCTGTGCTACAATGCGGCCCTGATTAGAACCCTTGTTCTAATCAGGGCAGTTCTCAATTCGCTCCCGTGAAGGAGAACGTGTGGCAGACGACAAGAAAAGGCGGCTGGAACAGACCATCGATGGTCTTCGGCAGCAGTATGGCATCCACGTTGTCCGCCCCCTCAAAGAACAAACCTTAGACCCGGTCCGGACCGTTTCGACCAGTTTTCCCCAGTTAGATAAAGCATTAGCTGGGGGGATTCCGGCCGGTCGGGTCAGCGAAATTGTCAGTATTCCCACTTCTGGGGGAACGACCCTGGCCCTAAAAATCATCGCCAACGCCCAACAAGTGCAGGGTATGGCTATCTACCTTGACCTGGAGCGCACCTTTAACCCCGATTATGCTGCGCGGTGTGGCATTGACATGCGTCAGCTCCTCTTGATTCGCCCTTACTCCCACCGGCAAGCGGTAGAAATTACCCAGGACTTTGTCCTGAGCGGCGACATACCTATCCTCGTCGTGGATGCTCCCTACGAGCTATTCACCAGACCACAGACAAGCCAGGGTTTGGCCAAGATGCTCCAGAGGGTCAACGTTCCCCTTCGCCGGGCTGGTAGCATTTTGCTCTGTTTGGTTTCCCTTCCGGCTGAGACCGCGCCATCCCTTGCCACTACCCGGCCGGTGCATGACACGCTGGCCCACTACGCGGCCGTGCGCCTGGTTATTCGACGGGAGCACTGGACGCACTCACGAAAAGGTTTTCGCGGCTACCAGGCCAATGTCCACATCGCCAAGCCGGTGCAAAAGCAGGTCTCGATTGCCATCACCTTCAACGGGACTGTCGCCGGAGAAAGATGATCGTCTGTCTGTCGGTTCCCTTTTTCGCCGTGGCCGTGGAAAGGCGGGATGACGGGTCGCTGGCCAGAAAGCCGGTCGTCACCGGCGGGCAACCCTGGGAACCCCGGCCGGTCTTTGGCTTCTCCAGGGAGGTAGCCCAGAGTGGTGTAGAACCGGGCACGTCGCTGCGCATGGCCCACGTGTACGCTCCCGCCGCGCACTTTATGGAGGCCCACCCGCCCCGCTATTGCCAGGCGACGGTTGAGTTGACTGAGTTGCTGGCCGACTTTACGCCGCGACTTGAGCTAAACGAGCTATGGTATCCGCCCGCAAAGCCCCAACCACCCCTGCCGCTTGGCGGCCGTTCTTTGCCGGCCCAGTTTTACCTGGACCTGGAAGGGTTACCGGCGAAAGAGGCGATGCCGCTCGCGAAGGAAATCGGCCGGGCCATGCGCGCTCAAACGCAGCTAGAGCCGGCCATTGGCCTGGCCCAGCACAAATTTGTTGCTCACGTCGCCGCTTCTCAGGCCCGGACTGGCCACTTCCTGGTTGCGCCGGCCGGCGATGAAACCCAGTTCCTGGCTTCACGGTCCATCAACTACCTGCCGCTAGAGACCGAAACCCACCGCCGCCTACAGTTATTGGGGATTCGCACCCTAGGCGAGCTGGCCGCGCTTCCACTCCCAGCTTTACAGACCCAGTTTGGCCTGGATATTACCCATGCTTACCGCCTGGCGCGGGGCGAGGCCGACTTACCTATTCAGCCCCGGCCACCGGAGCAGGTCGAGGAAGTTTCATTCCAATTCGAGGAGCCTATCACTAACTTACAGGCGCTGCACCAGCTTCTGGACCACGCAGCCAAAACGTTAGCGGCCCGGCTCGAGGCAACGTCCCTGGCAGGGCAACAAATTCGCTTCCAGTGGGAGACAGATGGCGAAGGGGAAAGGGAGGAAACTGTGACGCTGCGGCAACCGACGGCCGACGCCCATCGCCTAAGCACGGCCTTGCAGGAAGTGGTCGCCCGGATAGCCTTCAATGCCGGTGTGACGGCCATGACCATCACTATAGCCAATTTGAGCCCGCTGGTGGCCAGCCAACTATCGTTGTTCCCCACACCAGCTACGACCGGCCGTATGCGTCAGGCGCTGCAACACGTCATAGCCAAACACGGCGCCGGTTGTTTTTACCAGGTGACTCTGGGCGACGGCCGCCATCCCCTGCGCGAACGCCGCTTTCATTTACACGCCTATGACCCGGCTCTTGCCTGAGGGCCAGGTCATCACTGTCACCAGCGACGGCGAGGACGCCCCCATAACCTTTAAATGGAAGATGCGCCGGCACGATACCCAGACCATTATTAACCACTGGCGGATGGATATTTTGTGGGAAGAGTCGCGCATCTGGCGCGACTACTTCACCTTGCTCACCAACACCGGCCTGAAAGTTACGCTCGTCCATGACCTGCTGACCGACAGTTGGTATTTGCACGAACTCTTCGATTAAGTGTCAGGTCTCAAGTGTCACGTGCCAAGTAAGCCCTCTCACGTGACGCCTGGCACTTGACCCGTGGCACGATGTACGGCTACGCTGAACTCCACTGCCACTCTTACTACTCTCTGCTCAATGGCGCCAGTGACGTGGAGACCCTGGTGGCGCGAGCGGCCGCGCTCGGGATGCCGGCCCTGGCTTTGACCGACCACGATGCCGTCTATGGCGCGGTGGCCTTTATGCGGGCTGCCCGCGAGCATGGTATCCAACCGATACTTGGCGCGGAGCTGACGCTACAAGGGGATGCGCCGGCAACCACTTACCACCTCACCCTGTTAGTCAAAGACCAGGATGGCTGGCACAACCTTTGCTACCTAGTCAGCCGCGCCCGGCGCAATGCCGCAAAAGGTTGGGCAGCGCTGCCGCCAGAGGAATTGGTCGGCTGTACGAACGGCTTAATAGCTCTCTCAGGTTGCCGGCAGGGGGAGATTGCTGCGGCTATTTTGCAAGACAATTGGGCGGGGGCAGTCGCCGCCGCCCAGCGTTATCTAGAGCTATTCGGCCGGGAGAACTTTTTTGTCGAGCTACAGCGCCACCGCCGGCCGGAGGAGGATAAGTTGGTGGCCGGGCTGGCGGCGCTGGCCCGCCACCTGAAGCTCGACTGCGTGGCTACCAACAACGTCCATTACGCTACAACTGATGGCAAGCGGCTCCAGGACGTGATGGTCTGCATCCGCCATCATGTAACCCTGGACAAGGCCATACACCTGCGGCGCTTCAACTCGGAGTATTACCTCAAATCGCCACAACAAATGGCTGAACTGTTCGCCGATTACCCCCAGGCGGTGACCAATACACTCCAGATAGCCAATCGCTGCCGGTTTGAATTTACCTATGGCTTACAAGATTTGCCCGACTTTCCCACTGGGGGCATGAGCAGCAGCGCCTTTCTGCGCCGCCTGTGCGAACAAGGGCTGCGCCAGCGGTATACCGAACCGCTTGATCGGGCTCGCGACCGACTGCGTTATGAGCTGGACGTGATTGACGAAGCCGGGCTGGCCAATTATTTCCTTGTGGTCTGGGATTTAGTCCGCTACGCTAACGAACAACGCATTTATTGCCAGGGGCGGGGCTCGGCTGCCAGCTCGCTGGTGGCTTACGTCCTGTACATCAGCGCCATTGACCCGCTGCAACACGACCTGGTCTTTGAACGGTTTTTATCCCGGGAACGGCCGGTTGTTCCAGACATAGATTTGGACCTGCCGAGCGATCGCCGAGATGAAGTCATAGACTATGTGTACGAGCGCTGGGGCGACGACCACGTGGCCATGGCCTGCACGCTAGTAACTTACAAGCATGACAGCGCTGTCAACGACATTGCCAAGGCCCTGGGGCTGTCGGCCCGGGTGGCGGCCGCGGCTTTGGAGACGCTAGAAAATAACCAGACGCCCCGGGTAGAGGCGTCTGAGCAAGCGCCTCTACAATCGTTGCTGACGCTGTGCCGGCAAATCTTAGGCGCGCCAAGGCATTTGGGTATTCACGCCGGGGGGATGGTCCTTTCCCGGCAGCCGCTGATGGCCCGTCTCCCGACGGAGCCGGCGGCGATGGCCAAGCGCGTCGTCACTCAGTTCGACAAGGACGCGCTGGCTGAAGTGGGACTGATTAAAATTGACCTGTTGGCGCTGCGCATGTTATCGGCCGTGGCTGAAACCGTGACCCTCATTGCCGAGTCCACTAGGGAAACACCGACGTTGGAGAAGCTGACCTTCGACGACCCGGCCGTGTACGCCATGATAGGTAAACCAGACACCATCGGGGCGTTCCAAATAGAGAGCCGGCCGCAGGCCCAACTGCTGCCCAAGTTGAAGCCCAAACGCTTCGAGGATCTGATGGTCGCCATCAGCTTAATCCGGCCGGGGCCGATTCAGGGGAATATGGTTCGGCCGTACCTGAGACGGCGGCTAGGCGTGGAGCCGGTGACCTATGCCCATCCTTCGCTGGAACCGGTGCTGGCCGAGTCGTTGGGCGTTATCCTCTACCAGGAGCACGTCATCCAGGTGGCCCAGACCTTAGCCGGCTTTAGCGGCGGGCAGGCCGAGCAGTTGCGGCGGGCGCTGGGGGCCAAGCGCGCCAAAGACGAAATTGAGCGCTTTCGACAGGCATTCCTGACCGGAGCGGCCGCGAAAGGTGTGCCGGCTGCGGTCGCTGAGGCCGTCTTTACGCAGCTCGTGGCCTTTGGCGACTACTCCTTCGCCAAATCGCACGCCGCCAGTTTTGCCGTCATCGTCTACTGGTCGGCCTGGCTGAAGAAGTATTACCCGGCCGCCTTCTACGTCGCGATCTTGAACCACCATCCTGGCTACTGGCCGGCGGCCAGCATCGTCCACGAGACCAAACGGCATAATGTCCCGGTCCGGCCAGTGGACATCCACCGCAGCGACGGCCCTTGCATGCTGGAGGAAGGAGCAATCCGGATTGGGCTGGAGTACGTCAAAGGGCTGGGCGCGGCCCAAATTGAGCGCATCCTGGAATGCCGGGCGACTGCGCCCTTCAGCAACCTGGACGACTTCTGCAGGCGGACACGCCTCGGCCGGCGGGTTGTGGAAAACCTGATTATGGCCGGGGCAATGGACAGTTGGGCCATTTCCCGCAACGACTTACTGTGGGAACTGGGGACGTTGCGCTACGAGAAGGAAGGTCTTAATTTATGTCTAGGATTTTATACATTGGGGGTAGGGGCTGATGTGGTCTGTTGTCAAGCACCAATAACGAAAAGGGAAGCATCCGGCAAATTTGGCTACCGGTGGG
>JAKEFB010000282.1 GCA_022616275.1 Chloroflexota bacterium | reverse complement strand
TGTTCCACTACGGGGCGCTGCCAGAGCAAAGCCAGGCTGTAGAGGGAAGGGATTATCACCGGAATAGCAGTCATCATCAGGGGCTGACCGTTCACGCCCAGTTCCAGCGCCGACCAGGGCAACCAATGCAGCTGGCGGTGTGGGGCAATCATCAAGACTGTATCAGGCAGCAACTCCGACCACAGTCGTTCGGGTAACAACCAATGGCCCAGGGCGTGCAGGTCTGCCTGCTGCCAGTGGCCGGGTTCGCGCGAGCGGGTTACGCTGCCAAGAGCCAGGCGAACCCTTGAGGTAAGTCTGGCGTGCCAGGCATAACAATTCTGGGGAGTAATAACGACGCAGTTGAGCTGCTCCTCCGTCAGATAGTAATCGAGGGCCAGCCACGACTCGCCGAGAGCCGCACCGGCCACCCGACGGAAATCATCCAGGTCGAAACGGGCCTGGCCGAGAGACGATGCTCTGGATGCTTGTTGTCGCTCCAGGCGACCGCGAACCTCATCGTACTGCCTGGCCTTCTGCCACAACTGGTGCCGCAACTGCCGCCCGGCCGAAGGGGGAAGTTGGCCGGCAACCGTGAAGCTGGCGCGCAGGTGTTCTTGCAGCCAGCGAATTTCGGCCTTCAAGTCGGCCAGTTCCTGGGAAAGGGGCATTGCTGGCTCAAATAAGTCGCTCACACTCAATTGACGGGCGACAGTTTGCGCCTTACTGGCTTCAATGAAAGCCAAAACGTCCTCTGGATCGCCAGCGCCAACGGCCAGGGTGACGGCCCGGTCTAAAACAGGTGCCGGGCGGTTAAGGTAGGAGCCGGCCAGCGCCGGTTGCCATAACTCCCGGCGCAACTGGCCCAGAGCCTCGATAGCCTGACGATAATGCCGTAGGGCAGTGGCCATATCTCCAGCCGCTTCGGCCTGAGCCGCCAGGCCAGCATGGGCCTGCCAGGCGATGTCTGGCGCCACTTTGTGAACCAGTTCCAGGGCCTGCTGCCAGGCAGCCTGGGCGGACGCCGTGTCGCTGGCCTGACTATGGTAATGGCCCCAGGCTACCTGGCAAGCCGCCTGCTCAATAACCAATCCTATGGTAGCGAAGCTTTTTTCGGCCGCTTGCAAACAGCCGGCTGCTTCCTCCAACCGGCCCGTGGCGCAGAGGGCTTCTCCCAGGAGACGGCCGGCCAGGGCAATACCCCCCGGATCTCCCTGCTGGCGGGCGGCGGCCAGCGCCGCTTCTAAGGTGGCAATGGTCTCGTCTTTTTTCCCTTCAGCAAAGAACGCTTCGGCGCGGCGGTTATGAAGGTAAGGTAAGATACTGGGCTGGTTGGCTTGCCGGGCATGCTTATCAGCCTGGTCCAGGTACTCATGGGTCAGCTCCGGCCGGCCCAGGTACGTCCAGCAGCGCGCCAACCGTAGCTCGCACTCGGCCAGGCGACTGGGGCTATTAAGAAATTGGAAGGCGGCCACGGCCTTTTCCAGGTAGTGAAGCGCCTGTTGGTAACGGCCTAATTCAATGTATACCTCTCCAAGGTGCATCAGGGTGATGGTATACAGCCAGGCGTTGCCAACCCTCCGGCACAACTGTTCGGCCTGGGCCAGGTAGGTCAGGCTTTGCTGATGGTTACCCCGGTACATTTCCAGCCAGCCACTTTCAATGAGGGCGCTGGCCTGGGGAGCCAACACGTCGTATTGTTCGTAAACCTGGCGGATAAAAGTTAGAACCTTGCCAGCCTTGGCCAGGCGGCCGGTCGTGATGTAAATCTGGATCAGTCCGTTTCGACAATAGGCTTGCCAGAAGGGCAGATCCAGTTTTGCGAACTGGCTGGCGGCTTCCAAAAAATTGGCTTCGGCGGCCGCATATTGGCCTTTTTCCAACCATTGCTCGCATTGACTGTAGGCGAGTTGGCTCTGGGCCAGGGCAGCTCCAACTGGAGCCGATAATTGCCGAAAGAGGGCCTGGGCCTTTTCCAGCCAGCTAATCGCCTGATCGAAGAGGGATTGCCGGCGCAGTGCGCCTGCTTTAATCAGCCAGCAATAAGCCTGGTTAAGCAGGTCCTGCCGGCCGGTAAAAAGCTGCTCACTCCGCTCCAGGTTCTGCAATGCAACGGCGAACTCCCCGGCTAACGTCTGGGCATAAGCCAGGGTTAGCCGGCAGTGGGGGGCGAAGTCAACTTGCACCAGCTTTGCTTGGGTTGCGGTCCGGTCCGCCTGCTCCATTGCAACCAGAGCTGCTTCCAGCTCAATGATGGTCTGCCGCAGATCAGGCTGAGCCCAGGGGAGGGAATGACGCTGCCAGTTGCAGGCGGCGACCCAATTATTTTCACCCAAGTTAGCAAAAATCTCGTAGGCCCGCTCAATGGCTGCTGCCGCCAGGTTGGGGCGGACGTAGGCGTTAGCCGCCCGGCCAAGGTACCAGGCAGCTTTAGCCTGTAGAAGCGGTGCCGCTGCCTGGTGGGAGGCGGCGCGATCGGCCACATAGGCAACCGCCCAGCCGTAGCGCGGTTCACATTGACCAGCCTGTTCTGCCTGCTCGGCCAGGTGTTCGAGAAGCTCATGACCGATGGGGGGAAGGGGAGCAACGACCGCTGCCAGGTCAGCTTCATCTAACACTCTATGAGATAGATCATGGGCTAAACGGAGGTACTCCCCAGCAGGCTCTAGTGGAGGCGGGCTGTCTGGCAAGATCGAATAGGGCGTTGGATTCTTGGCGGCCATTATGCGATAGGCGTGAGACTAAACTGCAGGCCAGCATCGATAACCGTGCCTGTTTCATCAACAATGGCTTGAAACGGAAGTGGCGGAAAGCTAGCCTGGCCGTTCTCATCTACAACCGCTGTCTCACTGTAACTACCCCATTGGATGATGGCCTGTAATGAAGGTTGTGGTTGCTCTGCCACTCCCTGGGCAAAGATGGCCACCGTCAAGAGCAAATTGAGCATTTCAGGATCGCTTGCCCATGTTACTTCCAGTAAAACCTCAAGCCGCCTGACCCCAACCTCCGCTTCACTCCGTATGAGCGTAGCATAGACTTCCTCAATTAATCCGCTCGCATCCCGGTAAGCTGCGACCGGCGATAGGCCAAAGTTAGCAAAGAGGGCCTGCAACCGTTCAGCCGTCTGACGCCAGCTAACAGACCACCGGCCAGGTTCACGCTCTTCAACCACAGGTGGTGCATCAACTGTTTGCAGAAAAGCCAGGTCTCGTTTGGTCATGACCGGCGGTGACTCCAACGTCCCTTCCCGGTCTGATTCCAGCACTTCCAAAATATCCAGAAAGGCCTCAAGCAAGGGCGGGTTAGCCAGCAATTTTCGGTAGAATGCCGGGTAACGTTGGGTAATATCAACCCCTTCCAGGGCATCGTTTACAACGATTGAAAACATTTCATCGTCCCTCTCTTCAAGAGACGCTTGAGAAATCCAGGTCAGATCTTCCAGTAGCCGATCGACCGCCGGCCGCTTTCCAAACTGCTCCAACTCCAGGCGCAGGGCAGCCAGTTTTTGCCGTGTCCAATTAGCTGGCAGGATGCTGTCTTCTCCTTTACTCATATTTATCCCCCTTTTTAGTCAAAATCTTACCCAGCTCTTTTAGAGCGTCAGAATGTAGCTTATATAACGCGTTCTTGCTCTTGCCCATTAACGTCGCGATTTCGTCGAAGGTTTTCTGTTCACCATAGTAGAGTAAGATAAACTGCTTGCGCGCCTCCGAGCCTAATTGCTCAATGGCCTGGAGAAGGTCAAGGCTTAACTCAACTAAACGAGTCTGATCCAGGACGGTAGTCTTACTCCAGGCTTTTAACCATTCATCCAACGCTTCCAGATCACGGTAGGGGAGGGCATTGTGGTTCTTTAGTCCACCAAGGTGTTGAAGACAAAGCCTCTGCACCACGAGGCAGGCCCAGGCGTCGAAGTGAGAATCGAATGGGAAGCGAAGCCGGACCAGACGGCTGCCAGCGTCGGCCGCACAATCCACGGCCATTTGTACTCGTTCTGGCCCTGGGGGGATGCCTCTTCGCCCCAGGAAGGCGTAAGCCCATCTCTGTAGCTTCGCCAGCAAGTCGTCCCACACTTCAGGATCTTTCTCCACCTGCACCTGACGCAGGTAATGGCGCCATTCTTTGTAAAAGATGACCACACGATGAATGTACTCTCCAGGGGTGGAGACAGTACCACTGTTTAAAAACCTTTGCAGGCGGCACTCGGCCAGGTTGGTAAAGATGATCGGTCTGACGGCTGCAGCAAGCTCTGGCTCCTCCTCCACAACCTGTTGCAGGGCTTCCTCTACGGCTGCAACCAAGTCTCTATTCTCCCCACACATCTTATTCCTCCTTATGCACTGCTTAAACTGGCCCTTGGCACCCTGATTATATAGGGAAAGTTTGAAGACGGAAAATGAACCGGACCTGATCCTCTCCTCAAACGGTAGATGTAGGGAGAAAACAGCTGAACTCTGTAGATTCAAGAGATGAGTCCGCGACTGCTAACGTCCCAATTTAATCTGATCAGCAATATTTTCACGCTTTGTTCACACCGGGTTCGGCAATGGTCATGTTACAATGTCAAATCAGAACATTAGTTCTGGAGTACTATAACACCTCTCCTTCAAGGAACACGCGTGCCCACCGACAAGAAACAACGACTGGAAATGACTGTCTCCAGCTTGCAAGCGCGTTGGGGTGTCCGGGCCATTCGCCGCTTGGGTCAAAATGTTCCCTCTGTCATCCCTCATGTGGCCACGGGTTTTCCTGACTTAGACAAGGTGTTGGGCATTGGCGGCATCCCCCGCGGCCGTATTACCGAACTTATCGGCATACCTACCTCCGGCATGGCCACGCTGGCCTTGAAGATCGCAGCCAATGGCCAGGCGAGTGGGGGGACGGCCGTGTACTTCGACCTCGACCACACCTTAGACCCTGACTACGCCGCCCGCTGTGGGGTTGCGTTAGAGCGGCTGGCCGTGGCCCGGCCGGAGTGCGTCCGGCAGGCGACGACGTTGCTGCACGACCTGGTACTGGGCAATGGGTTGAGCATCCTGGTGCTGAAGATACCTACTGACTTGCTGGTCAGTGGGACCATGGCCCAGAACTTTTCCACGGCGCTGGCGCGGGTCATGGCGCCCCTGGCCAGGACCGAGTGCGCCTTATTGTGCCTGACGGCCCTGCCGGTTAACAGCTCGCCTTCTCTGAAGCATTATCCGGCCGGGACGAATCTACCCCATTACGCCACCGTGCGCCTGCTCCTTCAACGGGAACGATGGCTTTATAAACGACAGGACATTCGCGGCTACCAGGTCCAGGTTGAGGTGGTCAAGAATAAATTCGGTCCGGCCGGCAAGCGGGTGAGCATTGCCATTACCTTCAACGGCGTGGTGCGGGAGGAGCACCCGTGATCGTCTGTCTAGCCTTTCCTTACTTCTCGGCCGCGGTCGAGCGGCGCACCGACAACGACCTGGCGCAAACGCCGCTGGTTATCGGGGGCCAACCGTGGGAACCGCGGCCGGTCTACGCTTTTTCCCAGGAGGCGGCCGCCGGCGGCATCCGGCCGGGCATGTCGCTGCGCCTGGCCCATACCCTCGCCCCTCACTCCCACTTTATGCCGGCCAGCCCGCCGCGCTACCTGGATGCTTCGGGGGAGGTCGTGGATGTGTTGGCGGATTTCTCTCCCCTGGTCGAGCCAGAGGAGCTATGGCTGCCGGATCAGGCCGTCATCCAACAAACGACGGCCGGCGGTCGCTGCCTCCCGGCTCGTTACTATCTCGATTTAGATGGTCTGCCTGCGGCCGAAGCGCTGCCATTCGCCCAGGAAATGGGCCGGACCGTCCGGAAGCAAACGCACCTATCCCCGGCCATCGGTCTGGCCAGACAAAGACTGGCGGCGCAAATTGCTGCGACCCTGGCCCGGCCGAACCACGCCAGACCGGTACCGGCGGGCAACGAGGTGGCCTTTCTGGCCGACCAGCCGGTCCACTTCCTGCCGCTGGATAAAGAGACCGCTCGACGGCTGCGCCTGCTGGGCATTCGGACGCTGGGGCAACTGGCTGCCCTACCGCCGACCTCGGTCCAGGCGCAATTCGGCGCGGCGGTGGCCAGCCTGCACAAGCTGGTCCGGGGTGAGGAAGCGGCGCCGCTCCGGCCGCGCCAGGCGGAACAGAGCGAGCAGGTGACGTACCACTTTGAATCGCGGTTAGAGAACAGGCTGGCGCTGGCCAACCTTTTCGACCGCGCCGCTGTCATTCTGGCCGGCCGCTTGCAGGCGGCCGGACTCGCTGGCCAGACCGTGCGCCTGGTCTGGGAGATGGAACGGGGCATGCAGAAGCAGGTCCTTACCCTGCGCAGCCCGGCCTGCAGGGGCGAGGCTTTAACCAGCGTTTTACACGAGCTACTTGAGCAGGCTCATTTTCAGGCCGGCGTGATAGGTGTGACCGTTACGGTGACGGGTCTGGTTCCAGCGACTGCCCAGCAACTCACGCTTTTTGGTTCGCCTTCAGCAGCCGCCCGGGCACAGCAGACACTACACCAGGCGAGCGCCAAACATGGTCCTTGCCTGTACCGGCCGGCGCTGCTGGACGGCGGCCACCCTTTACCCGAACGCCGTTTCCAGTGGCGAGAACTATCTCCGGTATGACCCAACTCTGGCCGGAGGGGCAACCGATAGCTATCGTCCTCGACGAGCTGGCCGAACCCGGCGCTTTTACCTGGCAGGGGCAAAGGTACCAGGTCGAGGCGATTACCCGGCGCTGGCGGGTGGACGTCGAGTGGTGGCGCGACCGTGTCTGGCGGGCCTACTACAAGCTCAGCACGACCACCGGCCTGCTGGTCGTCCTCTACCAGGACCTGATCAGCGGCGAATGGTACTTGCAGCGCTTGTATGATTAGTAATAGATAGTCGTGAAGCCTGATTTCTTCGGTTATGGCCTACGTCGAACTCCACTGCCACTCGCATTTCAGCCTGTTGGACGGTGCAAGTTCACCCGAGGAGCTGGTGACCCAGGCGGCCGCGCTGGAGATGCCGGCCCTGGCGCTGACCGACCACGACGCGGTCTATGGCGCCCCCCGCTTTCTGCGTGCCGCCCGCGAGCAGGGCCTCCGGCCAATTCTCGGCGCGGAGCTGACTCTGGCCGGCGGCTATCACCTGACTCTGCTCGTCGAAAATGAGGCCGGCTGGCACAACCTTTGTTACTTGATCAGCCGCGCCCGCCATGCGGCGAACAAGGGGGAAGCGAGCCTGCCGCCGGCCGAGCTGGTCGGCTGCACCAACGGCCTGATCGCCCTCTCTGGCTGCCGGAAGAGTGAAATTGCCGGCGCCCTTCTGGCCGGCGACCGGGAGAAAGCCCTGGCCATCGGCCGCCACTACCGGGAGCTGTTCGGCCGGGAGCAGTTCTGGATTGAACTGCAGCGCCATTTTATCCCCGGTGAGGAGGCTATGTTAGCCAGCCTGGTGGCTATGGCCAGCTACCTGCGGCTTGGTTGTGTGGCCACCAATAACGTCCACTACGCCATTCAGGAAGGTCACCGGTTACAGGACATCCTGGTTTGCATCCGCCACCGGACCACCCTCGACGTCTCTCGTCAGCTGCGCCGGCCGAACTCCGAATATTACTTGAAATCGGCCGGGCAGATGGCCACGCTCTTTGCCCCTTACCCTGAGGCCGTGGCCAATACTGTCCACCTGGCCGAGCGTTGCCATTTTGAGCTGCGTTACGGCCTGCAAGATTTGCCGCATTTTCCCACGCCCTACGGCATGAGCAGCGGCGCCTATCTCCGCCGGCTGTGCGAGGAAGCTCTGTCGCGCCGCTACTCACAGATACCCGGCCGGGTGCGTGACCAGCTCCACCACGAGTTGGACGTGATTGAACGGGCCGGTCTGGCCAACTACTTTCTCATTGTCTGGGACATCGTCCGTTTTGCCCGCGAGCAGGGCATCCGCTGCCAGGGGCGAGGCTCGGCCGCCAACTCACTTGTGGCTTATCTCCTGCACATCAGCCCGATTGACCCGCTGGCCCACGACCTTGTCTTCGAGCGTTTTCTCTCGGCCGAACGCCAGGTCGTACCTGATATTGACCTGGACTTCGACGCCGGCCGGCGGGAGGAGGTTATTCAGTACCTCTACCGGCGCTACGGCGAGGCACATACGGCCATGGCCTGCACCTTCGTTACCTTTCAGAAACGCAGCGCCCTCCGTGACACTGGTAAGGCCCTAGGCCTGGCGCCAGAGGCGGTGGCGGAGGTTCTGGCCAGGGACGCGGCCAGGGAAGGGAATAACGAGACGCAGAGTTTATCCTCCGGCCAGCCATCGTCACTGCTTCTTGAGCTAGGCCGGGAAATAGCCGACTTCCCCCGCCACCTGGGCATTCACGCCGGCGGCATGATCATTACCGGCGCGCCGCTGATGGGGCGTGTGCCGACCGAACCGGCGACCATGCCCGGCCGGGTCGTCGTGCAGTGGGACAAGGAAGGGCTGGAGGATGTGGGCCTGGTCAAAATAGACGTCCTCGGGCTGCGGATGCTCTCGGCCATCAGCGAAACGCTGGCCATCATCGCGCATACAACCGGCCGCGCCCCTGACCTGGACGGCCTGACGTTCGACGACCCGGCCGTATACGAGATGATTAGCGAGGCCGATACCATCGGCGTATTCCAGGTGGAGTCGCGGGCCCAGGTCCAGGTCCTGCCCCGGCTGCGGCCACGTTGTTTTAACGACCTTATTGTGGCCATCTCCCTCATCCGGCCGGGCCCCATCCAGGGCAACATGGTCCACCCCTACGTGCGCCGGCGCCTGGGGGTGGAACCGGTCAGCTACCTCCACCCGTTGCTGGAGCCAGCCCTGAAGGAGACATTGGGGGTGATTCTTTTCCAGGAACAAGTATTAAAAATCGCCCGTGACCTGGCCGGCTTCACGCCGGGACAGGGAGAGCAGTTACGCCGGGCCTTGGGCGCTAAACGGGCCGAGGCGGAAATAGAGGGTTTCCGGACCGCTTTCCTGGATGGAGCGCAGGCTAAAGGGGTGCCGCCGGACGTGGCTGAAACGGTCTTTGAGCAGTTACGGGCCTTTGGCAGCTACTCGTTTCCCAAGAGCCATGCGACCGCCTTTGCCATCATCGTCTACCAGTCGGCCTGGCTGAAGCACTATCACTTTGTTCCTTTCTATACGGCGCTGCTGAATAATCAGCCGATGGGTTTCTGGACGCCGGCCGTGCTGGTTAATGAGTGCCGTCGGCGCGGTGTGCCCGTTCTGCCGGTAGACCTACAAAGTAGCCAGGCCCGCTGCGCCGTGGAAGAGGAGGGCATTCGGCTGGGATTCAACTACGTGAAGGGGTTGGGAGAAGGATTGGTCAGCACGGTAATCAAGGAACGAGAGCGGGCGCCATTTGCCAGCCTGGCTGATTTCTGTGGACGGACGCGCCTGCGCCGGACAGTCGTCGAGCGGCTGATCTTGGCCGGGGCGATGGATGGCTGGGCCATTCCTCGCCGCCACCTGTTGTGGGAGCTGGGAACACTGGAGTACCAGGAGGAAATGCTGGATCTGGTGTTCCCGGCCGATGATGTGGCCCTGCCACCCCTATCACCGGCCGAAGCGATGCTGGCTGAGTACGAGGCGTTAGGCCTCTCCACCGGCGACCACGTCATGGCCTTTTGCCGGCCGTGGCTGGCCAGCCAGGGTGTTGTCGATAGCGAGCAACTGGCTGCGTGTGCCGACGGGCAAAGGGTTCGCACGGCCGGCTTGGTTGTCGTTCACCAGTCACCGCCGACCGCTCGCGGCCACCACTTCCTATGCTTGGAGGATTCCGAGGGAATGGTAAATGTAATCATTCGGCCGCAAGTATATGAACAGCATCGGCAACTCCTGTACACAGCCCGGTTGCTAATTGTGGAGGGAGTGGTGCAGCAGAAGGATGACGTGATCAACGTGCTGGCCACCTCGTGTTATGAGCTTAACTGAGGAGCAACAACTAAATGAATGATACGCATTTCATTCGTCAATATTCGCCAACTCACCCAATCACATGTATATTTTGACTCAGGATTATTACTTCACTATCTTTGCAAAAATCACTCAGAGGCTCGCTCCGGTGAGTTCCTCATATAAATCGGCTGGTTGATAGCCAAACTTGAACAGATGATGCAGCCAGTC
>JAKEFB010000043.1 GCA_022616275.1 Chloroflexota bacterium | reverse complement strand
GTAGCCACGGTTGCCGCCGTAAGTGACCAGGCAGTAGTTGAGGGCGTTATTGACGCTGCCGCTGTGGAAGTAGACCTGGCCCCAATAGCCGGGGGCGGGGCTGGAGGCGCTGCCGTCATTGTTGGTGTCTCCGCCGTTGGCGTCGTCGTTGTAGGCGGTGAAGACTGCCTCCCGGCCGGCCTGGCCATTGACGACGAGCGAGCCAAAGACGTGTAGATTAGACCACGGCTCGGTGAATTTGAACACGGTATCGGGGCCGATGGTCAGGACGCCGTCGGCGTTGACGGTCAACTCGTTGGTGGCAAAGGGGAGGTCGGTGTTGTCCTGCCAACTGGCGGCGTTGCCGCCGCGAATGGCGCCGTCCACCCAGACGCGATTGAAGACGTTGTCGGCGCTGCCGGTGTTGCGGTGGAGGTGGGCGACGGTGCCGACGTTGTAGTTGACGACGACGGCGTTGCTGGCGCTGAAGGCCAAGTCGGAGTCGGTCAGAGTCAAGCGGCCGCCGGCCAGAACGTAGACCAGAGCGTCGAAGCTGTCAACGACACTGCCGCCGTAAAGGATTTCGGCGTGCTGGATGGTGGCCTGGCCGCCGGAGAAGATGTCAATGCCATCCCAAAAGCCCTGGCCGGAGTTGCTGTGGTTGGCTATGAAGAAGATGCGGGCGTTGGCGCTGCCTGAGGCCGCCAGGACGCCGTTGACCTTGATGCCGGTCTGGCCGTTAAATTTTACCTCCGTGCCGGGATCAATGGTCAAGGTAACGCCGGCCGGAATGGTGATGTCGCAAGTGACGATGTAGGGGCTTTCGTAGGGCACCCAGGTCGTATTGCTGGTAATCGTGCCGCAAACGGAGGTTGGGTTTTCGCTGATGAAGTTGACGTCGCTACTGTTGTTGTCGGCCGGCGCTTTGTCGGGGCCGTGGCCACCGTCGTCGGCGATGGTGGCGGTGTTGGTGACGGCAATGGTGCCGGCCGGCAAGGTGTCGTTGATGCGGACGGCAAAGCGGACCGAACCACTGGCCCCTTTGGCCACTGTGCCGACGTTGAAGGTGTAGATGTTGCTGGAGGCGAGCTGCTGCCAGCCGGCCGTGCTGAGGTTGGGCAGGAAGGTGGTGTTGGCGGGCACGACTTCGGTGATGATCACGCCGGTGGCTACGTCGGCCCCGTTGTTGTGGTAGGTCAGGGTGTAGGCCAGGACGCTGCCGCGCTGGGAGATGTTGTCGCCGTCGCTCTTGCCGAGGGATAGGTCGGCCCCCAGGCAGGCCGGGCAACCGATGCCGCTGAGGGAGAAGTCGCCGACGGTGGTGGTCAGGGTGCCGCTGTTGACGGCATTGGCGGCGAGGGTTTTGCTGGCGCTGTCGGTATAGGTACCTGGCTGGTCAGGGGGCGCAGGGGCGGCCGCGGCCGGGGTGGCCAGGAGAAATATGCCGCCGAAAAGCACCACCAGGCCAACCAGGAAGACCAGTGATAAGGTCAACGTTCTCAGATAGTTAGCAAGCATATTCATGGCGTCTCCTTAACACCAGCACGAACCGGCGATCAATCCCAAAAAAGTTGGCCGACATTGGCGGTAGTAACTACCTAATCATGATCACCACGCAATCACGGAGAAGACCAGAACTCAATTGAGCCGGGATCAACACCTGTGCTGCGAGATCACAAATGGGTTAGGGGCTACGGCGAAGTGATTCTTAATAGGCACATTAGGCGTTATCTTGCACATGGCGTAGAAGGCTTCGAGTCTACCGCCCTGTATCCACTGCTCGGGTAAAGGTACCAGTGCAAGACTGGGTGTTGGTACGCTTTTCTGGCCGCCCTGTGCAGTCGAGGCGAAGGGATATTCATCGCAGGAGAGAAGTGTGATACGTGCCAGTCCCTTATTCTGATTGCATGGAGGTACACTATGAATCCAGGTACGAGAATGCTTTGGATAGATGCGATTTAGGCCACCCCAGGGCCTGTGGGACGAGATGGCGTTTATATTATGAGCCGTGATAAACGGCATGTCGTATCCCGGAACAAAGGTCGGTAGCAGTGTGACGCTGCAAAGTCCACCGGGAAGAGCTATAAAAGTGGTTAGTGCAGCTACGGCTACGCAGGCACCAACGGCCGCGCCGGCAATAATGAGCGCCTGTCTCAACAGCATCAAGAAAATGGCCGTGTAGTTGATGTATTGACCGGATCGCACAACCCCATTGACCAGGGCGGTAACGGCCAGGCTGATTGCGGCCACAAATTGCCCGGAGGGGTCGGTAAAGTTGACCGGATTGTTGTGGGCATAGCCATATTTGTGCAGCGATTGGGGTGTAAAGGGATCGCCGGCAAAGCCGTCCATCGTCAAGAAGCGGCCGAGGTCCGGCTGATAGTAACGGGTGCGCAGGTAATAAAGCCCGGTAAAGGCGTCGTACTGCTCGCCGGTGAATAGATAGTTGTTGGCGGTAGTACCTGTCGCGTTAAGCAGGCGGCCGTAAGCGGCATAGGTATAGGCGTTGGCGATGCTGCCGCTATCGTCGGAAAGCAGGCGGGTGCTTCCCAGGGCGTCATAGTGGTAGTAGGTTGAATTACCGCCCTGCGCCTGGCTCAATAAATCATTACCGTACTCATAGCGAACGAGGAGGTTGCCGGTCCCGTCGCGTTCCTCTATGACCTGTTCGTAAGACTGGTTCGGGTCTATCAGGTAATCGGTTACGACGCCGTTTTCTGTCACCTGCACCCGAACGCCGCCGGCATCGTAGGCAAAGCTGGCGGTCCCCTGGTCATTGGTTACCAACGTCATTCTATTTTCGGCGTCATACTCGAAGGTTACGGTGGTGGTGATCCCCAACGCGCCAAGGGTGTTGCCGTTGTTATCGTAGGAGTAAATGGTGTCCCCGGCTTGCAGCAGCCGGTCGTTTACGTCGTAAGTGTAGCTGGTTAGATTGCCGTTTTCTGTCTGGCTGAGGCGATTGCCGGCGGCATCGTAGGTGTATTCGATAAGGGCATTGCCCAGGGCACTATCGGTTATTTCCTCTTCTACCAGGCGATAGAGGTCATCATAGGTGTAGTCTACAATGCGGCCGTTATGATCAACCTCCTGCAGCCGGTTACCAACGGCGTCCAGGGTGTAGTCGTAACTGGCCAAGAGGCTCATATCCGGATGGCGGTGTTCGACGCGGGTTATCCGGTTCAGAAGATCAAAAGTTTGTATCACGCTGGCGCCATTGGCCTGGGTGAGGCCGATTTGATTCCCAACCGGATCATAGGTATAGGTGGTTATTCCACCGGCCGCGTCAGTTACTGTGGCCAGACGATGGAGAGCATCGTAGGTATAGAGCGTCGTGCCTGAAGGAGTCGTGAGGGAGGTGCGATTGCCGGCCGCATCATAGCCATAGCTAATGGCAGCGCCATCAGGATAGGCAATGCCAGTTAGCCGATCGCGCAGGTCGTAGGTGTAGGTGACGGTGCTGGATCCATTGCTGACGGCGCTTAACTGGCCGAGAAGCGTATGGTCGTAGGTGATAACCTGGCCGCCTGGCACTGTTTTGGTAATGACGCGGCCCATGCTGTCGTAATCATAAGTAATGGTGACGCCATTGAAGTCGGTATGGCTCAGCAAATTGCCATTGCCATCGTACGTGAATGTTTCGGTCAGGCCAGAAGACAAGATGCGACTGATCTGCTGTCCCAGGTCATTGTATGTCCACCTGGTGATATGGCCGTTGGCATCGGTTTGGGAGAGCAGGTTGCCAACCTCGTCGTAGCTGTAACTTGTTTCACCGTCCAGCGCGTCAAGAATTCTCGTCACCCTTCCCAGGGCATCGTACTCGTAGAAGGTGCTGAGGCCCGCCTGATCAATTTCCTCAATGACGTTCCCCGGGGAATCGTAAACGAGTCCGCTGTTGCTGCCGTCGGGGTAATTTGTCTGGATGAGCCGGTAACGGGCATCGTAAACGAAGGTGGTAGTCTGGCTCAGCGCATTGGTAACAGTGATCTGATTGCCCACGGCATCGTAGCCAAAGCGGGTGACGTTACCCAGGGCATCCACAACTCTTATCTGGCGGCCGGCGGCATCATAGGCAAACGTCGTGCGATGGCTGTTTTCGTCAATTTCGGCTGTTTTGCGCCCGGCTGCGTCATATTCGATCTGTGTCGAGCTGCCGTCAGCATAAATGGCGCGGGTCGGCCGATTCAAAGGATCATACTCATAAGTAGTCGTACGGCCGGCTCTATCGATCAGGCTAAGAATATTTCCTTCGGCGTTGTAAGTGACGATCTCCTGGCTACCATCAGGGTAAATAGTCCGGGTGCGATTACCACGCAGGTCATATTCATACTCGATACGACTGTTAGTCTTATCTACAAGAGCTGCCAGGGCACCAATGTCGTTGTACTCGAGACTAAACACGTTACCCAGGGGGTCCTCTTCAGACAACGTCCGGTTCAGTTCATCATAGGTGCGCTGTGTTACCATCGTTACCAGGTCGCCGTTGGCGTCGGTACGGGTCATCGTAGACGTCAACTCGTTGCCGTTGGCGTCGTAGGTAAAGGTCATTTCGTTGCCTGCGGAATCCGTGTACTGAATCAGGTCGCCGCGGGCGTTATAAACCATTGTTTGGGTATTCCCGGCGCTGTCGGTTATGGCCGCCAGATTCCCCTGGGCATCATAGGCAAAGGTTGTGGTATGGCTCAAAGCGTCGGTTGCCGTAAGTGGATTCCCTTGCGCGCTATACTCGAAGGTGGTCGTATTGCCGTTGGCGTCCGTTTGTGTCAGCACCTGGTTGCGGTCGCCATAAGTCCAGGCAGTGGTATTACCGAGCGGGTCGGTCACCGAAAGCACGTTACCACGCTCATCAAAGGCCCGCGTTTCGGTATGGCCTAAAGGATCCGTTTTCGTCAACTGGTTGCCAGCGGCGTCATAGGTATACGTCGTTTCATGGCCCAGCGCGTCAATCTCTCGCACCAGGTTGCCCTGGCCGTCGAACTCCTGGATGGTGGGGTTGCCGAGGCGATCAGTGATGATCTGTTGGCTGGCGCCTGATGTGACCGAATAAGAGAACGTAGTGGCGTTGCCTTCCCCGTCAATAAAGCGCACTAAACGGCCGTTCTCGTCATATTCATTGCGGACAAAGGTGACACCGCGCGCATCAATAATGTCCGTCAAATAATGATCGGCAGTGTAGGTATAGGCTGTAGTCTTATCTGCCTGGTCCGTCACCAGAGCGAGGTCGCCGTTACCGTCGTAGCTATAGGCCAACACGTTGGCCAGGGGGTCGGTAATTTGCGTAATACGATTCTGGTCGTCGCGCTGAAAGGTAATGCCCACACCGTTGGAATGGGTGATACCGTTGTCGTCAAAGGTGAGGGTGTTACCGCTAGGATCGGTAACGGATTGCAGGCCCTCCTCCTGGCTGACGACCAGGACCACGCCGACCTGAGTTGTCAGTTGGTATAGGTTGGGGTCATACAGGCCGTTAAAGCCTTCCTCCCATAACTGTATAGAGCCAGGAAAACTACCGATCACATTCACCCGGGTGGCTGCGTCCAACGGCATCAGGGCGCCAAAAGTGCCCGGCAGAGGTTCATAGCTAACGATGGCTACCTGTTGTGGAACGAGCGGCTGGCACTCGGGAGTGACTTTGGCCCGGAAGCTATAAACGGTATCGTCGGGCAGGGTGATGGTGACGTTATGGGCCTGTGTTGGGAAGATACAATAGGAAGGAAAAGGACCACCACTGTTAATACCTTCCCAAGCCTCGCCGGGCACCTTTGTTTCCTGCAGGCTCACATCGCTTAGCGAAAGCGTCCAGCCGTGGCCAAAATCACCCTGGTTGCCTCTGTCGCGGCTGTCGTAGGTACGGCGTACCTGAATAGGGATGCCGGCGGCCGGTATTTCCAGGTCTATAAAGGTGAGTGAGAAGGTGCCCAGTTTCAGCTCATTGTCAACCAGAACGCGTACAGCCACGGCCGACGACCGCCCCTCATAATCGGTCGCTGTTAGCTCAATTTCATAGAGGCCGTTGCGGAGCAGGGTGGGGTCAAACTGGCCCAGGACGCCGTCTACGACCGGCGTCGTGCCTGTGGCAAAGGCCGTCCAGGCTTCCTCGCCCTGCGGCCGGTAAGCCAGCGTCCAGCTTTGCAAAATAGTGCTAGAGGCAGTGCCGACGACGTCGGTGATAAAGGTGATTGAAGTCAAAGTGATCGTCGTCTCTTCAGGTGAGGTAATCTCGACCGCAGGCGGCTCACCGACGTTGGCGAAGGTGAGGGTGGTATTCTCTGTCGCCAGGACCCAGTAGCCCCGGCCGGGCTGCATGACCTGCAAATCGTTGGCCCAGCCGGGGGCGCTGACGTCGTAAATTTCCCAGGGGTCTGCGGCGTCGGCCGGGTTGTAGCCAAAGACCAGGCTGTATTGGCCTTCAATAGAAAAGAGGGCGTTGCGCACCGGCCGGGGCTGTTCGGTGGGCATGCCGATCAGGTTCCAGCCGGTACACAGCTCAATGGTTGTCGTCGGGGGAACGCTGCCGGCCAGCGGCAGCGTGGTTGCGGTCGTGGCCTGGAGCCAGAGGCCGATTTTGTGGTCAATGGCGGCCAGGTTATTGGTTACCGGCGGCGCGGCCGGGTCGTAGACCTGCCAGGGATCAGCCGGGTTGCAGCCATCATAAGCAAAGACCACGTTGTAATCGCCGGCGATAGGAGCCAGGACGGCGGCCGGGTCGGTGTCAGGCGGCCTGGTGGGGAGGGAGACCAGGTTCCAGTCCGGTATCAGGGTGATTTCGCCCAGGGGAAAACCAGGCGGCGGCTGGCCGGCCAAGGGCTTGGCCTGCTGTTTCTGGCCGGGGGCCAGGCCAGGCAGGGGCGAGACGGCCGGGGATACGGGGGTTATCTGTGGCGCCGGGGTCGGGCGTGGGGCCGGTACGGCCGGTGGAGCGACAGCAGAAGAGGCGGCCGGCGGAGCCGGCAAGCCGGCTCGGGGCGCTGCCTGGCGCCTGGTGGCCGGCTCATAAGACATGGCCATCAACGGGCTGGCCTGGGCCACTAAGGACAGACAAACGACGATAGCTAATAGACGATAAAGGGCTTGCCGCAATCGCCAATTATTCATTTTTACCTTGCCCCTTGTGTGGGTTGTTTCTCAGCAGCTACGCTGATACACCGGCGCCGGACAGCCGGCGTCGTCGCCAAAACAGGATGAAAATAGTTAAGACAAGCAGCACTATCAGGCCGGCCAGCAACCAGGGAACCGGCAGCGCCCGGCCGCCAGCCTGGGCCAGGGCGACTTGTTCGATTTTCAGATCTAACCGGGTATTACTCCCCCCTTGCCAGTTAGCGCTAGCCACCACCCGCTCTTTGACGTAGAAAGTGATGGTGTCGCCAAGCCGGCCGCCTTCGATCTCGGGTGTAGAAGGGTTGTCGGCCGGCACTTTCAGGGTGTAAATCCATTGGCCGTCGTGCATGGCCAGCGGCTGGCGGGCATACTCAACCCCACCAATTACGGCGACGACGACAAGCTCTCCGCCCGGGTCTTCCACGGTTACCGTCCCGTAAAAACTGGCCGGCAGCGGTGGGGGGGCCGGTTGGGCGGCCGGATGGGCCGACACGATTGGCGAGGCAATCGCCAGCATGACAACCAGACATGAACTCAAGATGGCAGTCCTGAAGAATCCTTTCATTGTTTCCCACCGGGTCTAAGCCAACAGGCACGTTATTTGAACCGGCTCGTACCTGGAATACCGTTACTGGCCTTATTGTTCTTATACGTGCCCACCGGCCGTTTTATGTACTGATAATAGAATATGAGGTTTGCCGGTTATGAATCTGGAATCAATTTGGGCCAAAAAGTGGGCCAATTTATCGTGACATATAGACTATACTTATAAGCGCAAATTCCCGTTTAGGGAGGGTCGAACATGAAGTCGCCGTATGAGTTGACGGAGGTAAAGGTATATGGTCAACGATCCTTTTCAATTTGCGGATATGCTCGGCCGCTACGTGGAACGCTCCGGCTATACGGCCGGCCAGTTGGCGCGACTGTCCGGCCTGCCCAAACGGACGATCACCAACTGGCTGGGGGGACGAGTCAAAAAGCCACGGGAACAACAGGGCCTGCGGCAACTGGCGAAAGCCCTCTACCTGACGGAGCCAGAAACCCAGGAGTTATTGTTGGCCGCCGGCTATTGCCAGAATGAGGCGGCCAATGGCCCAATCAACGACGAAGCGTACGGCGCCCCCTTACCTCCCCCACCCCAAGCGCTGGCTTTGCCGCGCGAGCGAGTACCGTTTCAGGCGATTGCCGACCTACCCTACTTCGTCGGCCGCAAACGGGAACTGCAAGCGCTGAAAAAGATTCTTTTGGCCGGGCGCGGGCCGACCATTTGCAGCCTCCAGGGCATGGCCGGCACCGGCAAGACCGCCCTGGTGACCCGCCTGGCCTACCAGTTGCGGCCCCACTTCACTCACGGCGTTTTGTGGGCCCGGGTTGATAGTTCCGATACGATGTCCATCCTCAGCGCCTTTGCCCAGGCCTACGGCTGCGACGTCAGCCAGTACACCGATTTGGGCAGTCGCAGCCAGATCGTCCGCGACCTGCTGGCTCAAAAACGGGCCTTAATCATTCTGGATAATGCCGGGCGCAGCCAGGAGATAGAGCCGTTATTGCCGCCCAGCGGCCGTTGCGCCGTGGTCATCACCACCCGCCGCCACGACCTATCGGCCACCTGGGGGGCGCACCGGTTCCACCTGGGGCCGTTCAGCGAAGAAGCGGAGGAATCGCTGGAACTATTTGGCAAAATCTTAGGCCAGCGGTGGGTTGGCCAGGAAAAAAGGACCCTGGTCGAAATTGCCCGGTTGTTGGGGCAGTTACCCCTGGCGGTGACGATTGCCGCCAGCCGGATGGCCTACGAGCCTGGCTGGTCGGCGGCCACTTTTCTGGAGCGGATAGGCCAGGGTAAGCGGCGGCTGAACGAGCTGGCCCACGAGAACCAAAGTGTGCGGCTCTCTTTTGTGCTCAGTTACGATGGCCTGCCGCCGGCCCAGCAACAATTTTTTGCCGCGCTGGGCGCCTTTAACAGCCAGGACTTTGAGCTGGAGGCCGCCAGCTACGTGACCGGGGTAACGGCCGAAGAGGCCCAGGACCAGTTACGCAAGCTGGCCAGCCTGTCGCTGGTCCAACCAGCCCACCAGGGAGACTACCGCCTGCACCCGCTGCTGAGCGACTATGCCAGGGAAGGATTGGACGGCGAGCAGCCTCTGGAGCGAATGGTTGACTATTTTGTCGGCTACGCCGACCGTTACGAAACCGTTTACGAGAAGCTTGAGCTGCAAAGCAAAAGCATTCACCTGGCTCTGCAAACGGCCATTGAACGGAATATGCCGGCCGCCCTGGCGCGGGGAGTCAAGGCTTTTTACCGTTTCCTATTCGTTAAGGGGCTATATAGCCAGGCTGAGAGTTTGTTGAACCAGGCCCAACAGGCGGCCAGAGAGGTAGACGCGGCCGAGTTGCCCCGGCTTTTGCTCTACCTGGGACAAATCAAGGGTAAACGGGGTGAATACAACCAGGCCGAAGCTTACTTTCAGGAAGCGTTGAACCTGGCCCGCCAGAAGCAACAAAATGACGTTATCTGCGCCGTGTTGACAAACCTGGGCGGCCTGGCGGCCAAGCGTGGCGAACTGGCCCAGGCCGACGTTTATCTACAAGAAGGACTGGCGCTGGCCCGCCAGTTGGAAGACGGCGAAAAGATTAGCGGTCTACTGAGCAACCTGGGCGGCGTGGCGGCCAATCGCGGCCATTATACCCAGGCGGAAGCGTTTTTCCGCGAAGGACTGGCCATAGCCCGCCAGGAAGGCCACCTGGAGAGGATGATCCTCCTCCTGGCCAACCTGGGTGAAATAGAAACCGCGCGAGGCAACGACGTCCAGGCCGAGGCCTGTTATCAAGAAGGATTGGCCCTGGCCCGCAAGATTAATCACCGTCCCCACATCAGCGCCTTGCTGCAAAACCTGGGGCAAATCGCCGTCAAGGGCCAGCAATATGAAGAGGCCCGTGACTTTTACCAGGAGGCATTGGCGCTGGCCTACGAAATTGGCCACCGCGAGCGCATCACTTTTCTCCTGGCTATGCTCGGCCAGTTGCTGAGCGAACGCGACTGCCTGGAGCAGGCCGAAGCGTATTTGCAGGAAGGATTAAGCCTGGCCCGCGAAATAGGCCGCCACTGGCACATCTGCACCACGCTTAACCTCTGCGGCAACCTGTATCTCAGGCAGCAAAGAGTAGATTTGGCGACCGAGACCTTCCAGGAATCGTTAACCATCGCCCGCGCGGCCGGCACGCAAGAACTGGCGGCCGAGGCCCTGTATGGGCTGGCCCGCGCCGCCGCCCAGAGCGACGAGGTTGCGGCCGGCGGCTATGGCCAGGAAAGCCTGGCCATCTTTCAGACAATCGGCCACCATAAAGCGGCCGAAGTCGGCCGGTGGTTAGACGAACGACACAACTGCCAGACGTAGCGCGCCGGCCGCCCCGCTTACGGCCTAGTCGCCAGCGCGCATCCCCCATTCTCCTCCTTCCCGGAACACCCCCCTGAAAACCGGCCGCTGCCAGCAGGGCATTGCAGACAGCGTGTCGGAAAAATGAGTTAACCGGCGTTGAGTGTCTATAGATAAGACAAGATATAAGGCTGGCCACATTTCGTATCGAAATTTGGCACATTGCTGCGTTGAGTAAGATGAAAATTCCTTAGGAGGGTCCTATGTCAAACACAAACCGTCATTTCCGCTTCGTTTTTTACTACCTGCTTCTAGGTTTGCTATTTCAAGTTTTTTCAACTGCGAAGGTTCTTTCCTCACCAGTATATGCGCAAGAAGAAGTAGATTCCGTGCCTGCTTTAGCGTTGGCGCTTGAGGCGCCAGCCACTTCCCTTTCAATGGGGGAGGAGGCAGAACTGGTTGTTGAGGTATCCAACAGGGCCGCAGGGCCGCTGTCGAACGTTCAGTTGCAGTTGCCTTCTCACCCAGACATCCTCTACTTTCGGGTTCCGGGGCTTCCGGCCGATGAGGGAATAAAAGGTGGGACTTTGGATTTAGGCAGGTTGGATGCTGGGAGTTCCACACGTATTGCTTTAACAACTCGCATGAACGGTGTGCCACGCCAATCCCAGGTGGTATTAAACTTTCGAGCTATGGCTGTTGAATCGGAATCGGTAGAAGCCAGGGTGGTATTGGCTGTTACCCGACCCCAGAGTGAGAGGGCGCTGGTACCGGCCGCAGGTGGGCAGATTCAGATAGCTGATGGTCGTGTTCATCTCAACTTCCCGCCCGAGTGGCAGGAGAAAGGCAGCGAGTTTTCCTTCCAGGTGTTGGAACAGCATCCATTAAGTGGCGAGGAGAATGGGGTCATCTTGGCGTTCGCCCTGGAAGCAAATACGCGGACAACAGAGGTAGCAGCTTTTAACAGCGTCGTAAACGTGCGAGTACAGCTTGGCGACCTGGTAGACCTTGAAAAGGTTCCTGCTGAGCGTTTGGCGCTTTACGCCCGCGAAGCAGGAGGTGGCGACTGGGCCGAATTGCCAGTGACGGTTGATATGGCTACTGGAACAGTCGAATTCAGCGCGACCCGCTCTTCCGAATTCCAAATTCTGAGCGAACCGGAGCCCTGGGAATTCACCTATAACCCCCCAGGCGCATCGGGGTTTACCGGCGCGGCCAATTACAGTTATGCCTTCTCAGTTCCGCCGGGGGCGGGCGGGTTGGCTCCCAGCCTATCTCTTAGCTACGGCAGCCGGGGGGTTGACAGTATGAAAGATCCGGTTATGAGCACCGGTTTTGGCGCCGGCTGGTCTATGCCCCAGGCAGAAATCTCCAACGGGAATGCCACAGAAATGTACCTGGCCAATGGCGGCAACGGCCACAACTTTGACAATCGTCTCTTTACGTTGGTTTTAAATGGTGTGACTCACCATCTTGAACCGCTTGCACTCGATCCCGAAGGGCGTCATGGTCGTTACATTGCTAATGGCGACCCGAGTTTGTACATCGAGTACAAGGACAACGCGCCCGGCAATGTGACTGGCGAGTACTGGATCGTGCGGGCGTCTGATGGGACAACTTATACCTTTGGGCTGACAGAGGATGCCGAGCAAGTCGTGGCTCCGATTAGCGCATTTCACAATAGTACACAACCCCGTAACGACGGGTTCGCCGCCGCCAGTTGGAAGCTGGATAGCATTACGAATTTATATAGCCAGGAAAGCGGCCGGCAGGTTGACTACGTTTATCGCAGCAAGTGCGTAGAGGACTTTGATAATAATCCTGGTGGTTGCCTACGTTACTCAACACCCGATTTGCATGTAGCGGAGAGTGATGATCCGGCCTGGAATCCACAGACGCCGGCGCAAAGCTATGGAAAGTTTCGCTCCGAAGTGGATGTGGCTGTCCACCTCATTCGCTACAATTTTGTTAACTCGGTAGCTCAGACGGAAATTAGCTTTGGTTATTACGGGAAGAACTGGGGGCTGGTCAGACTCGAGGGCGCTTTTATGACCGTTGGCCACCTAAGACCCTGGGACATTGTCATTAAACAGGCTTCTAACGTCGTTGCCGCTTATACATTTGTCTATGGAGAAAATGAGCATTATTTGCCGCCTGGGGTCGCCGACACCCAATTTTGGTGGCTGATGGAGGTGAGACATTATGGATCAGACTACGGCCAACCGGAAGCGCTACCACTCCCTGTCCAGAGTTTTTTCTATGAGGAGTTTACCAACCATTCGTCCTGTGGCTGGGATGGCCCCTCCGGTAATCCGCCGCCAAATTGGGTCTGTGTGCCCTTATTGATTCGTGTCAACAACGGTTACGGGGCCAACACCAAGCTGGTTTACGGCCGGCTGGACAACAACGGGAACCCCCATCCTGATGGCGACTGGTTTCACGTAACTGATATTTATACCTGGGATGGCACCAAGTACATCTATGACGGCAACAACGCCTCGGCCGGCTCGCATATACTCTACAACCGTACCGGCTACACCGCCTGCTACGATACTGGCGAAAATCTAGGTGTGGGCTGCCGCTCGCCACGCAGCGAGGCTAGCGATGCGCTGGCCGGCTTCAACGGCGTACAGGTAGAAGTTCAAAAGCCGAATGGAAGTGGCGGCTGGACGACCCTCTCCTACCAGCGGCAAACGTTCTACGTGGATCCCTACTGGCTCAACGGTAAAACGATAACCCAGCTAAATTATGATCCAACCGGCGCTTCCTTATTATCCGGGCACCTGGAAAACTGGACGTGGGACGGCACAGCAAGGTTTGCCATCCTCAACCATGAAACAAACCTGTCCTATAATCCGAGCGACAGCAATATTAACCTGGGCACGCACACTACCTATACGTATGACGTTACTGCTCAAGAGGGCCGGCAATGGGGAAAGCCAACCCACACCAACACCTATGAATTCGTCAACGGCGTCCAGGCGGGCACCTATTTCCGCCAACAAATCACTGGTTACCAGAGCGACTTTTCGGCCGAAACAGGAGGAACCGGTTGGCTAATCGTCCCCTACCAGCGGTCCATTCACGACGCCACGACTACAGTCAGACGAGCCACGCTGTATCTCTATGATAACAATACCGACCCGGACGACCAGACCCTGACATTGGGTCAATTGGCCTGGCAATTGGAGGTGGTGGTGCCGGACGGCGCGCCTCAAGGCACCTGGAATGCGATAGCCACCAGGAGCCACTATTTCACCACTGCTGGGGCCAAGTTTGGCTTGCTGCAAAAGACAACCCAATACAGTAGCTACGCCACTATTCCTATCAGCAGCGAGTGGGGTTCCGCCACGCTGCCGGCCGCCGGTAACTGGCGCAGCCAGGTCGAAGTAGAGTACAACAGCAATGGCCTGACGCTGGCCTGGCAGAGAACCCAGGGGAACGGAGTACCCCAGTTACAAACGACCACCTACAATGACTATCATAACACCTTTGCCTGGCTGCCAACGTCAGTCACCGCCCCAAACGGCGCAGATACGCTCTACGACTATGACCGCTTCGGCCGGCTGACAGCCGTGTGGCGGGAGGGGGATACAGATCCTAATAATCCAACCATCAAATATATCTATTGGGACGACCCCAACGGCGTAGCCCAGTTCGTTTCCCCGCTACTCATCGAAGTAGCTTACAAAGACCAGGTCCAGGAGAATACACGCCGGTTTTATGATGGCCTCGGCCGGTTAATCCAGGAACAGCAAGAGAAGTCCGAAATAGCCGGGTTAGGCCAACAGGATGTGCTTGTCACCTACGAATACGACGCTCGTGGCTTAACCACTTGCCAAACCACTCCCTACAACGTGACACCCTACAACTGGAATGGCTCCTCGCCATACCGCAACGACAACTGCGCCTCCCTGGCCCACACGACCACCCATTACGACGCCCTGGGACGAGTCACCGAGACCATTGCCCCAGACCTTGCAGAAACGAATTACGATTACGCCATCACCACTCACGTCACCGTCAACGGTTCTTCTGTCTTGCAGCGGACCCGGATCTATGATCCCTTAAACCAGGTTACCAACTACTTCAATGACAGCTTTGGGCGTTTGGTCAAGGTACGGGAAAATACGGGGACAACTCCGCCCTATACTGCCTATTCTGACACTGAATACACCTACGACCTGTTTGACAACCTGCTCTGGGTAAAGACGAAGGAGCCGGAGGACGACGGCTCAGGGGATATTTTGCGCCAGAGCGAGATTGGCTACGACAACTTTGGCCGCAAGACCTACATGGACGACCCGGACATGGGGGTGTGGACGTATAGCTACGATATAGCCGGCAACTTGAGCCGCCAAAAAGACGCGAACGGGCAGCAACTTTGCTTCTACTACGACGCGCTCAACCGAATAACGGCCAAGGCCCAGGACAGTACACCTGGTAATGCCTGCCCAGCCACCGCCCCGACAGGCATAGACCGGCTGGCCACCTATACCTATGACACGGCCCCCAACGGAATTGGCCAACTGGCCAGCGTGAGTTGGGGAAATAATCCGGCGCAAAATTATGAGACGTTTAGTTACGATGTGCGCGGCCGTTTGTCCAACCAGACGCGGTTCATTGACGGCCGCCCCTACCCGCAGGCGATTCTCAGCTATGATACGCTGGACCGGCCGCTCCAGGCGCAATACCCCGGCGGCGAAACTGTGACCACGGCTTATAACAACCAGGGCTTGCCAGAAAGCCTGGTGGGCGCCTCGTCCTATGTGCCCAGCACGCCCACGCCTGGCGCAACCTATAACGTCCAGGGGCAATTAGCCAGCCTGACGCGAGGCAACAACCAGGTGACGACTTACGGCTATGATCCCCTGAACTTCCGCCTTACCAGCCTGACGACCAGCAATAACCTGCAAAACTTGAGCTACACCTACGACCCGGCCGGCAATATCGAGAGCATCATTAACGACCTGGCCGGTGACGCCGAAGACGACGTTCAGGAATTCACCTATGACTCTCTGAACCGCCTACAGACGGCCGAAGGAGTCAATCCAATGTATGGCTGTACCACTTTCGTTCACTGCTACAACCATACGTACAGCTACGATCCGCTTGGCAATATCACCAGCCGCATTGAAAGTGCTACATCGCTCAATTACGGCTATTCGGCCGGCCACCCCCAGGCCGTTACGGACATTCACGGTAGCGGAGGAAGTTCGAAGGTCATCGAAATCATGGTCAAAGCGTTGAACGCCTCTGGCGATACCATGCTGCTGCGAGTGAACGGCGTCACTGTTAAGAGCTGGAGCGTTACCAGCACCAGCTATCAACTTAAAAGTTGGACTACCCCCCTTTCCGGCAGCGACATTATTGAAGTCGTTTCGCTCAACGGGCGCTTGCAGGTAGATTATATTACAGTGGACGGGGTGACTATCCAGGCCGAAGGGGAAGCTATCGTTTTTGACCAGGGCAGCGGCAACGCTGCTTACGATGGCCAAAACGTCGTGGCCGGCCAGGAGGTCCTCAACGTTCCCGGTGCGCTCCGCCACGTCACGAACCAGGCCCAGTCATTCGGCTACAACGCCAACGGCAATATGATCTACCGTCACGACCTCGGGGCGGCTTACCGGCAGACCTTCGACGTCGAGAACCGCCTGGCGGCGATTGAAGAGATTGCCAGCGGCGAAATAACGCGCTTCTACTACGATGCCAACGGGCAGCGCACCATCACTGAAAAGCCAGATGGGACGGTCATTTACTACCCCTTCCCTGCCTACGAAGAGGAGGTCCAGCCGGAACTGTGGGCCAACGTGCCGATTAACAGCCCCGGCCCGGCGACCAGTGACAACCCTGGCTGGACGATGACCACGGCCGACAGCCCCGGCTGGAGCTTCAGCACGCCCAGCAACCTGAGCTGGACGGGCAGCCAGACCTTCCCCGGCACGGCTACCATAGCCAGCGGTGAGTACACCCTCAGCAACCTGGCCAACGGCAGCACCACCAGCCAGCTCATCCCTATCCAGGGCGGCTACACGTACGTCTTGAGCGCCTGGGTCAAAGGCGAGCTGAACCCCAACGCCAGCACCGGGTCGGCCAGGATTGAAATCCTGCGCTCCGGCGGTTTCATGCCCACCGCCCCGGAAACCATCTGGTATTCCAACAACCTGAACAGCAACACCTGGCAACAAGTCCAGGGCATCTTCCAGATGGAAGCCGGCAGTAACCAGAGCATCCAAATCCGGCTGACCGTGGACGGGACGAACGGCTGGGTGGCCTTCGACGACCTCACCCTGGCCGACCTCTTCAGCGGCGGCAATGTCACCATTCCCGATGGCGACTTTGAATTCGGCAACTGGACCTCCGCCCCCCACGCCAGCTTCCCGGCCACCTCCATCTGGCGGGGCAACTCCGGCCCGGCCGTGCCGGCCCACCGGGGCAGCTACAGCATGGTCTTGAGCAATCTGGGCCACACGGAACTCACTTCGCCCTTTATCAACCTCAACGGCTCCTCCCAGACGCTGCAGGTCTGGCTGCGGGGGGAGGTGGACGGAGCCAACAGCGCCGGCCAGCTTATCGTAACGATGGACTATTACAACAGCGCCAACGGGTATATCAGGTCGGCTCTCATGCCATGGACGGCGACGACGTACAACAACCTGACCTGGCAGCAAATCACGGTCAGCGATAACGCTCCCATTGGAGCAGTTAAGGTTAAGGTTCGGATTGGTAACACGTTTAACAATGGCTGGATGGCCTTTGATGATGTAACGCTTAGCGGGATAAGTACTCCAGTACCTGATAGTGGCTTTGAAACAGGTGGTATCTGGACCATCACGAACCATGCCAGTTTCCCGGCCGGCGCGGCCTGGCGTGGAGCGCTCACCGGCCACTCCGGCCAGTACGCTTACACGCTGACCAACGGCGGATATGGGAACTTAACCAGCGGTTATATCACCATTAGTCCTAACCGGCTGTACAGCCTCTCGGCCCTGGTGCGCGGCGAGCACAATGCCCTGGCCGGCTATAACATGGGCAAGATTTTGGTGCAGTATTACGACAGCCAGAACAATCCCCAGGGGAGCGCCACTATCTGGAATGGCAACGACGTCAACAACAATAACTGGACGCTGTACAGCCAATCGTTTACCCCTGGCAGCAATGTGTCCAAGATAACGATTGTACTGCAAAGCGCCCAGGCCAACGGCTGGCTGGCCTTTGACGATTTGACCCTGACCAGTCACAGTGCGGCCGTCAGCAGCGGCCCCGGCCAGGAGTACGACCTCTCGGCCTGGGTCCAGGGGGTGACCTCGCCGCCAGGTGGCGGGCTGGGCGGCCGCATCCTGGTAAACTTCTACAATGGCAGCGGCGGCAGCCTGGGTTCGGAGGAGATTTGGGTAGAGGATTACTACAACCAGCCGGCCGGCAACGGCCAGTTGCAGAGCGGCAGCTTCACCACCCCGGCCAACGCGGCCAGCTTCCGGGTGGCGCTGGAAACGCACCTGGACGACGGCTGGCTGGCTTTCCACGACCCGACCCTCACCGGCTGGAGCAAAGCGGTCACAGTCGGTGGCAACCAGACCTTTGACTGGTCGGCGCTGGTCAGCGGCAACGTCAGCGCCCAGGCCGGCGAGGTTGGCGGCCGGGTCCTGGCTTACACCTATGGTAGTAACCCGTCTTCCTACATCCTCTGGCCAGGCGCGGCGACTTATAACAGCAGCGGCACGACCCAGAGCAACACCTTTACCACCCCAACCGGCACGACCAGCCTGAAGCTGGCCTACGAAGTGCGCCTGGACAATGGCTGGCTGGGTTTTGACGTGGTCAAGCTAACCGGCCGCAGCCAGGCGATCACCGCCACAGCGGGGCAGGTGTACGAACTGTCGGCCACGGTCAGTGGCCAGGTCGTAGCTGCCCAGGGTCAGGGTGGCCAGATTTACGTGAAATTCAACGGTGGCAATCCTGGGTCCGAGACGTTGTGGCCGAGCCCGGCCAACTTCAGCAGCAGCGGCACGAACGTCAGCGTCACCTTCGACACCACGGCCGGCACGACCAGCTTCTACATTGCCTACGAAGTGCGGATGGACAACGGCCGGCTGGCCTTCAGCAACATCAGCCTGCAACGGCAGGAACAGGTCGCCGCTACCATCCAGCGCAGCACCTATACGCTGGCCGAGAAGGCTATCGCCGTCCGCGTCAGCGGGAGTCCAAACCCGGCCGACAACGGTCTCTTCTATCTGCACAGCGACCACCTGAGCAGCGCCAGGGCGGTAACGAACAGCGGCGGTGGCCTGGTAAGCCGGGCGAGCTACCTGCCCTTTGGCGGCTACCGGGGCGACCCGCCGCCCGCCAATCCGGAGGTAACTGACCTTGGCTTTACCGGCCACAAGCACAACGACGAGGTGGGCCTCATCTACATGAATGCTCGCTTTTACGTGCCAGGGATTGGGCGGTTTGCATCGGCCGATACGGTTATACCTGACCCGAGAAATCCACAGCAATTCAACCACTATACTTACGCGGACAACAATCCAATCAAACTTATAGATCCAAGTGGTCACTGTGTCACTCCAATTCTCTTCGTCGCTTGCCTGATCGTAGGTTTGACCGTCGTCATAGATCATCAGGTAAACCATGTGCCTGACAACCTCGAACCCCGACCAGCAACTACACAGGAGTCTATAAACATGATGACGATTTCGGGAGCGCCTGAATCGCCTCCTGATATATATGCAGGTTTTGGTGCAGGTGTCGCCTATCAACAAGTTACGACTGCCCACTTTGACAGTGATACGTTCGCAACCGCCGACTGTCTTTGCTCAGGCTATTCAACTCCCACAGTTGGCTGGAACTACGTGACGGTTGGTTTTGCCGCTACCGACTATGATAATGCTTTTGACGCGGCAGGTGGTTTTTCTCAATCAACGAGTGTAGGCCTTGGACCCTTTGTGTTTACTGGTTGGGAGGCAGCGGCACCTTCCCTTGATAGTCCTTCTGTCAACATTCCAGATTTTCTGAGGAATCCCAATCCACTGCCGGGTACTTCGGGAGGAACTATCTCTTTTGGGACTAGCGTCCCTTTGCTTTCTGCATCCCACGTGACGTGCCAGTGTTCTATTGTTGACTATGGCTCTTTCGATGAAATTCCTTCCCCTGTTCTACGCGGAGTGATAGAGTTGGCTGATTACTTCGCTGACCACCGCCCTGAGCACAGATAGAACAGCTAACATAGTCTTGACAAAGGTAGTGGCTGTTGTTGAAATTCAATGGCAGTTACAACCATCTTGTTCTAAAGCCGGATACACTCTGCCAGGTCGGGTATACCTTTGAGTCTGGGTATACCCGGCCTTATTGATTTGGGCTACAATAGTCAGGCAGAGTCACCCGTACCGGCCGATGCCTGACTATTCGCTCCGCCAACTGACTGTTGAAGAAATTGCCCGCCGCTGCCGCCAGGAGGCCCAACGAAAACGCGAGCAGGAATTGGGCTACTGTTTTGAGCTGTTTCGCCGGGCGCTGGAAGGGCAGGACCAGCTTGCCTGGCGGGCGATCCAGGAGCAATATCGGGCCCTGGTCCTGGGCTGGCTCCACACGGCGGCCGGCAAGCGCCTGGCTTTGGAGGAAGTGGAGGATTTATTACAAAATACGCTGGAACGGTTCTGGCGCTCCTTAAGCCGGCGCCCCCAGCCGGTGGCCGACCATTTTGCCCACGTCGGGGCGCTGCTGAAGTACCTGCACCAGTGCGCGGTGACTTCCCTGCTCGACGCCCGCCGCCAGGCCAGGAAGCGGGAACTGGTGCGCCAGGCGCTGGCGGCCGGCCTGGACGTCTCGCAACATATGGCCGGAAGTGATTCAATAGCCGAGCCGGGCAACCCGGACCAGCTCCAGCAGTTGGAGCAATTGCAAAAGGTCCAGGAGTGGCTTCGCACCGAGGTTGGCGATGACCTGGACAGGCTGGTGCTGCAGCTTTCCTACGAACAGGACTTGAAACCGGCCGAAATCGCCGCTCGTTACCCCAACCTGTTCAGCAGCACCCAAGAGGTGTACCGGATCAAGGAGCGGGTCCTGAAGCGCGCCCGGCGGGCCTTGTTGGCCTAACTATAGCGATTCTGCACCTATCAAGTTACGCTGTGGCCGGTCTCCTGACTGCGCCACCACCGGGCACGGTCAGGAGACCGGCCCGAGCAAGGAAATTCCTATAGTATGAACTTATCGGCAAGGTGTCTTATTTGCCTGAAACGTGCGTTGAGTAATATAGATTAGGAAGAAACAGGCTGGCAGGCCTGGAGTAACCAACGATGGTTGAGTGTATTGCGCCAGAGGAAATTCAAGAGGGCGATTTGCTGGCCTACGTGGAAGGTGAGGCTTCCCCGGCCGTAGCGGCCCATGTTGCCCGCTGCCACTTCTGCGCCACGGAAGTGGCCGGGCTGCGGCGGGTCTCGTCGTTGTTTGCCGGCGCGCTTTACCGGACCGGTTGCCCGGAGACGGACGAGCTGCTGTATTACCAGGCCGGGCTGCTGGCCGGGGCAGACAGGCAGCGGGTCCAGCAGCACATCCAGAGCTGCCCTTATTGCCAGGAGGAATTGCAGCAACTGGCGGCCGAGCCGCCCCAGCCGGCGCTGTCGCACCCGGGTTCCTCATGGCTGCAATCGTTACAGGAGGGGGGCAAAGAAATTCTACAGGCCCTGTTGCTGCCCGTCCAACCCCGGCCGGCCCTGGCGCTGCGCGGCGACAGCCGCCAGCAAGACGCGGTCTACCAGGCCGGCTCTTACCAGGTTACTCTGGCCAAAGTGCCGCCCCTGGCCGGCGAGAACGTCTGGCAGGTCGAGGGCCAGGTTGTGAGCCAGGCCGGCGCCGCTCTGCAGCCAGGCGGCCAGGTTATCCTGGAACGAAACGACGAGCCGGTCGCCAACGACGTTGTGGATGAATTTGGCTATTTTTCTCTAGAAAACGTCGGCCCGGGCGCCTACACCCTGACCATTGACCTGACTTCCTCCCTGGTCTCGCTGGCCGATTTCACCATTCCGTGACTCAGTAAATAGCTGTTAGCTATAAGCAATAAGCTTTTTCATTCCTTCGTGGCGGGCTGTAGCCCATGTGGTCTCCTCAGGAAATCGCTTCCCTTATCCTCACTCAAACCAGTCAAAGAGAAATTACCCAGGTGGTCGAGGAATGGCGGCCGCACCTCACCATGGAGGTTTTGCGGGCCATTGCTAACCAGGCCTTTGACGTACACCTGCGCAATCCACGGGAAGGGCTGCAGGCGGTGGACGTGGCCGAAGCTGTGGCCCTGGCCATGGGCACCAGCGAAGCGGAGGGGCTGGCGGTCTGGGTCAAAGGTAACACCTACCTTTACCTGAACCGCTACGAGGAGGCATTAGCCTGCTTTCAACGGGGGGAAGCGATTTATACCGGACGAGGAGAAAGTCTAAAAGTAGTTGGCCTGCAAGTGAACCAGGTTGCGGCGTTACGGGAAATGGCCGATTATCAGGCCGCGCTGGTTGTGGCCAAGCGGGCACGGGCGGGTTGCCTGGAGCTGGGCGAACCGGCCGAAAAGTACCTGGCCAACCTGGAAATGACGCTGGGTTGGATCTTGCAAGAAATGGGGGACCCCGAAACAGCCCTGGCCACCTACGATCACGGCCGGGCTATTTTTGACAGACTGGACGATCAAGTTAGCGTAGCGTTGATAGATGTAAACCGCGCCTACGTTCTGGAGTCTATGGACCGGGTCGCGCCGGCCGAGGCGATATTGCTCCAGGCGCGGGCTGTTCTGGCCGAGGCCGGCTTCACGCAAGAGGTTGCCCGCGCCGATTTAAATTTGGGACAACTGGCCTACAGGCAAGGCCACTACCACCACGCCTTACGCCACCTGGACTCCGCCTATAGCGGCTTTGCCGCCATTCCCTTGCCCGTCGAAGTGGCTGTGGCCAATCTCTACCGCATCACCGTTTACCGTGATCTAAATCTGCTGGAAGAAATAATTCACCTGGCCCGGCAGGCTGGCCAGGTCTTTAAGCGTCACAAGATGGGCCGGGAGTACATCCGCTGCCTGATCAACGAGGGCGTTGGCTACCAACGGCTCAACTTGCTGCCCCAGGCCGAAAGGGCGCTGGCCCGCGCCCGGCGATTGCTGTACCAACAGGGAGCACAGGCTATCTTGCTGCTGGTTGATGCTGATCGGGCAGAACTGGCCCTAGCCGGCGGCCGGATCAATACAGCGTGGCGGCTGGCCCGCCGCCTGGAAAAAGAAGTGGCGCTGGAACAACGACCGGCGCTGGCAGTTCGGGTACAACTCCTGTTAGCTCGTTGCAGCCTGGCCCGCTCGCCGGCCGACCAGGCTGAGGCCTGGCAACGGGCCAGCCGGGCGCTGAAGGTCACCCAGGAATACCATTTGCCGGCCCATGAGGTCCAGGCTTACCATCTGTTAGGCCAGGTGCTGGAAGCAGACGGCCACGACGAGGAGGCCTGGCGCCAGGTCCAGCGCGCCGTCGTGGCCAACGAGCGCCTGCGGGCTTACCTCTTGCACGACGAGTTTCAGATCGGCTTCATGGAGGACAAACTACCCGTTTACGTTGCCCACGTCCGGCTGGCCCACAAACTGGTCTCGGCCCAAAAGGCCAGCCAGGCAGAGTTGTTGCACAGCCTCAGCCTGGCCCAGACGGCCCCCTTGTTGCAGCTTCCCGTCCAAACGGCCGCCGAGGATAGTAGCTCAAGGGCCCGGCTGGCCGAGCTGCGCCAATCCTGGCATTGGTATCAAAGCAAGCTCGACCTGCCCGACCGGCCAGAGGCCGTGGAGGCGGCCGCAGTGGCCGCCTGGCGCCGGCAACTGCGCAAGATTGAACAGGAAATGGGCGAGCTGATGCGCCTTGGCCGGCTCAGGAAGACGACCGCCCCGGCCGCAGCCGAAGGAACCGAGCAGGCCGAACCGGCCGCGCTTCTGGCCGAGGTCCAGAGCCGCCTGGGCCCGCAAGACGTATTATTACAGTATTACGTTGTCCAGGACCACTTCCAGGCCCTGCTCGTTGACCAAACAGGAATTCACTTGGGCCAGGAGCTGGTGGCCACCCCGGCGCTGGAGCGCCTGCTGCGGGCCTGGCGCTTTTACCTGCGCCACGCCGCCGAATCAGGCCGGCCCATCGAGAGTGACCTGGCCACCGCCCGGGCCTACCTGGCCCGCCTGTACCAGATGTTGCTGGCGCCGCTCGAGGCTCATCTGGCCGGCCGGAGCCGCGTTTACCTGGTTTTACCGCCTGAGTGGCACGACACCCCGGCGCCAGCCCTGTTCGACGGAAACCAGTACTTCGTCGAGCGCTTTCAACTGGTCTATCTCTCCACGCCCAGGGCTTTGCCTGACCTTCAGGCGCAATTCCCGGCTTTCCCGGCCACGCTGGCAAAAGAAAATGGACTTCAGGCTGTCGTCGTGGGCTTCTCTGACGGCGGCCGTTTGCCCCACGCCGTGCAAGAGGCGCGCCTGGTCGCCTTGGCCTTAACCTCCAGGGGACGAACCACCTCTCTCTTAGAAGAAGAGGCAACCGGCAGCCGCTTCCGTAGCCTGGGCCCGGAGTGCCAGTTGCTGCACCTGGCCACCCACGCCGTTTTCCGCCCGGACAACCCTCTTTTTTCCTCCATCCGGCTGGCCGACGGGCGGATGACGGTGGCCGATCTCTACGAAATGGTCTTAACCGGCCGCCCCCTGGTCGTCCTCAGCGCCTGTGAAACGGGGCGCGGCCGGCCGCGCGGCGGCGGGCTCCTGGGCATGGGCCGGGGCTTTCTGGCGGCCGGGGCCTCCGGCCTGGTCGCGACCCTCTGGCCGGTCAGCGACGCCGCTTCGGCGGAGTTAATGGCCGGCTTTTATCGTACCCTGTTGTCGCCTCACAACACCTTTGACGGAGCGGCCGCGCTGCGCGCCGCCCAACTGGCGGCTATCGCCCAGCGCCAGCCGCCTTTCCACTGGGCCGGGTTTATTTTCATCGGCGGTTAGAAAACCCAGTAACGCACGTCGTAAAAAAGGTCTAACCTGCGTTGAGTCTTTCAGAACCACATGAACCTTACAACTACATCCACCAATCGGTGGATAGGGACGCGCCGGGTGATGGAGGGGAAGATCAGCCGATCAGCGTTCCGGCTTCAACTCTCCGGTGGATTTCCCGGCGGCCGCAGACTGCTATGCTCTTAACAGTGTAGGCGCAAGAAAAACGGCCGAAGCCCGACAATTTCGATCTACTGTTTGTGGCCAGAAGGGGATTTTCAATTAGCCGTAGAGTACCCCTCTACGGCCCTAACAAGGAGGATTAAACTGATATGAAGAATTACAAACGTGTAGTGGTCTGGTTGTTGGCCTTTGTATTCTTACTCGTCGCCTTTGGTAACCAGTCACTCTCGGCAGACACGGGACCGACGTTAGACATTACCGGAACCAAGTCTCCAAATGGTTCAGACAAAGCCGAGGTTCTGGGTACAGCCGACTTCGTTGGACCAAGCCCTACTCTGCTTGTCGAGTTGATTAACCGCCTCGATCCTCACGATATCTATGAATTTGAGATAGGCCTTGACCACATTAATTGGATACCCACAGGGGACTCTTATAAATGGATTGTAGACTTTAACATAGACGATCCGGTAGATGTACCTGATGGTCAATATAAAGTAAGGGTCACGGCCACTTTTGCGAGCGGTTCTAAAGTCGTTGACACACTTAACAGCCCCTGCGATCCTGTCTCATGTCCGGGTTGTAGCGTCGGGGTTTGCATACCGTAACTACCAGGGCGGGATAGTAGACAAACCATCGCGCATAATGTGCGCCAATTGTTGCAGTTTTAACTGGCTATCACCTGAACAGGTGGTAGCCAGTTTTTCTTCATCTTGCCCTTCAATAAATGCCAAACGCACACACACCTGCCCATCCACCTCACCTATAGCCCCATCCCCCAGGTATACTCGATGTTGCCAAAGCCGTTGCCGGGGCGAGAGGTACCCAGTGGCCGGCCGCCGACGTTGCCGGATAGCTCCCGAACGCGGAACATGTACTCGTTGTAATTAAAGGTGGAGCGCCACAGCCCCCGCAGCAGCGGCCGGTCCAGCGTGAGCTGGGCGTGGCCATATGGTTCGATCCGGTAACGGATGAAGTCGCCGGCGCTGGAGCGGCATTCGACGGCAAACGCCGGGCAGCCATTGGTCCAGGTCGTCGGCGTCACCCGGACTTTGTTAAATCGGACCATTTCCAGCGAATCCCCCCAGGCAAAGTAGCCGTTCGGTTTAATGGGGATGGTGGTCGTTTCCAGGAAGCCGGGAAAAAACCACTCTCCCCGCCGGAAGAGATTCAGTCCCAGGTAAGGAATAAAACAAGAAAAAATGCTCTTATCTTCAAAGGCCACCCAGATCCACTTCCAGGGAAAAGCGGGAAAGTTGAGGCACACCCGCTGGAAATAGCCAATTCCCTCTAACTGTTCCTGGTTCCCCGGGTAGCCAAATTCGCCGCGAAAGGAGAGTTGCTGCCAGCCGACGACGTGCGCGCCGCCGAGGGGTGTCTGGAGGTCAAGCGTCTCGCCTGGCGTCGTCAGGCGGGCTGAGTCGTCGGCCCAGACCTCGAAACGGGCGTAGCCTTTCTGCCCTGCAAAGTGGGCGTTGATGCCCGACGGGAGATCGGCCGCCGCTTTCAGTTCAGCGCCCCACCTCTGCCCGCCGGCCGCCCCAGCCCAACCGGCCAGGAAGCCCTTTTTAGAAAGGGTGGCCACCACCGGCTGGTTAACGATCCGCTCGTGTGTCCGCTCGCCGTCGTGAATCCAGCCCACGGCCATCGTGTTAAACTGCTCTTCCTCGCCCCCGGCCGGCCGGCGCCTATCCAGCCCAGCTTGCTTCACGCCACTCATTACTATGGGGCCTCCGACCCTGGAGGCCAGGGTAAACATCATCTGCTTAGGGCCATATCCCTCTGCCTGCCTGGGGGCCAGCAAGAAAAACCACCAGGTCGAGGAGTAGCGGCCTTGCCGCTCCGGCAATTGGGTCCAGATCAAATCAAATGGTTGTGTCATAAGCTTCCTCTAAAAATAGCCACGAATTGCACGAATTAAACGAATTGATTTTCATCCTCATCATGGCGCGCGGGCGGTAACCTCGCCTATGTAAGTCCCTTCCTTACTCAGGCTTGAAAATAGCAGTGAACGTCGAACCAATTCCAAGGACGCTCTCCACCTCTATCCGGCCACCATGCAACTCTACAATTTCCTTGACAATAGACAACCCCAACCCGGTGCCGGGGATATTTGATTGGGCAGCCTGCTGGCCACGGTAGAACCGGTCAAACAGGTGAGGCAAGTCCTCGGCCGGGATGCCCATACCAGTATCGGCCACGACCAGGCAGAGCTGCTGGCCTGATTGGTCCAGGCGCGTGGAAACTTCAATGGTTCCGGCCGGCGTATAATTGATGGCGTTCACCAGGAGGTTCGTTACGATCTGAGTGAGCTGGTTTGGCTCGCTTCGCAGCGGCGGTAGCCCAGGCGCGGGCTTGAAGATCAGACATAGGCCGGCCGCCTCAGCGCGCGGCTGATGCATGGCTACTACCTGGGTGGCCAACCTATTCAAGTCCACAGGCACAAGTTGTCTGCGGGAGTGGCCCATCTCGACACGAGACAACTCCAGGATGTCCTCAATGAAGCTTTGCAGGCGGCCGGTTTCTTTTTTAAGTACGTCCAGATACCACTCCCGCCGCTCGTAGTCGCCTTTTTCCAGGAGCCTCAGGTAGAGATGAAGGTTAGTGACCGGGGTACGCAGTTCGTGAGAAATGTCAGAAATAAATTTCGACTTTAGCCGGTCAAGCTCTGTCAGTCGCTCATTGGCGCCGGCAAGCTCTTGAGTCCGTTCAGCCACTCGCTTCTCCAACTGGGCGGCGTGGGCGTGTAGCTGCTCGTACAGCCGGCCTTTTTCCACGGTCACGGCAACGGCGCCGGCGATCTGGTTCAGCAGCGTTAGCTGCTCTTCCTGGTAGCCTCGCGGCCGGGACCAGTTCAGGCTTAAGGCGCCAATAACCCAGTCCTTGACCTGCAGCGGCAGGTTAACCCGCGAACGGTAGCCAGCTTCGTACAAGGCTCGCTCGGCCGGGAAATCAAGCTCGGCCGACAGGTCAGGCGTTAGATGAGTTTGCCCGACCAACACGGCGGCGGCGGCGGCCGTAACCGAGAGCGGAAACCTGACACCTTCGCTCAGTCCGGTACGCCGCCGGTCCAGGGCAACGACGGAAAACCAATCGCCATTCTCCTCAAGGAGCGCCAGGGCTACTCGCTCACAGCCAGTAATGGCCATCAAGCCGCCAGCCACCGCCGGGAAGGAGGTGTGGATGTCGGGGACTGCATTGAGCGCATGCAGGATAGCGCTGGTAACCTTCATCTCTTCGGCGTGGCGGTGCGCCGCTTCAAAAAGGCGAGCATTTTCAATCGCCACGGCCGCCTGGTTGGCCAGCGCCTGGCATAAACGGATGTCAGCGGCCGTAAAATCCCGGTGTAGATCGTTGGCCAGTTCCACCAAACCGACGACTCGCTCGCCAACAGCCAGAGGTAGCATGAGCAGTGTGTTGTAGCCAACTTCCTGGATGAGGGCTACTTCAGCCTCGTCTGCGCCGGGGTCAGTGATGTGTATAATAGCCGGTTGGCCCGTCTCTAAAACAAAACGAGTCGTGGGATAAGCTTGCAGAGGAAAGATTGTCGCCTCTAACGGCATCACTTCGCTTTGATGCCATTCGACCCAGGTCACGACGATCTCGGCAGCTCTGTCCCAACGAGACAAGGTGCAACTGGCCACACCCACAGCCATGGCCAGTTGCCTGGCGATAAGCGCCAGGACTTCTTCCAGGTGAAGGGTTGAGGAAATTGCCTGAGCCACCTGCCGCAACGTTTCCGCTTCCCGCTCACGTTGCCGGCGCTCGGAAATGTCAACGAAGGCCGCCCGAGTGCCCACGATCTGGCCGTCCACGTTGATGACCGGAATGGCTTGCAAGAGTGTTTCAATAACCCGGCCGTCTTGGGTCACCAGTTCGCGTTCCTGGTCAGACAGACCCTCCTGTAGGGCTGCCCGGTAACCGCCTTTTTCCAATAGTTGAACCCGTGACCGGGGTGTGTAGAAGTCGGCCAACGGCCGCCCGACGACTTCGGAGCGCTGGTATCCCAGGGTGTGCAAGAACAGTTTGTTGCAATCGGCAATGATAGGAGCGTCTTCCCGGTTGTGGGTAATGACGTACATCACCGGCGCTTCTTCAAACAGGCTCCGGTAGCGCTCTTCGGCCTGCCGAAGGGATAGTTCAGCCTGCTTGCGTTCAGTAATGTCACTGCCAATGACAAACAGGATGTTCCGGTTAGTGTGCCGAATTTTACTGACCGTAACATGCACGCTTACCAGGCTCCCATCCTTCCGCCGCCACAGCCGTTCCCCAAGGGTAATGGCCCCCTGCTCCACGACTTGCGTCAGAAAAGCGTCTACTTCGCCCCGGCCGTGGGCAACGAAATCATAAATCGTTAAGCGGCGCGCTTCTTCATCGGTATAGCCCAGCATCCGGCAAAACGCCGGGTTAGCTTCCAGGAGCTGCCGGGTATCCGGGTCGTACAGGTAGATGGCCTCTATAGAGTGTTGGACCAGCTTTCTGTACCGTTCCTCGCTCTCCTGCAGCGCCACCTCCCGGGTTTTACGTTTGCGCCGTTTTCTTTTCAGCACATCTCTTTGAGGCGCCATTCGTACTTCCTTTCCCGACCTCAAACTGTTTGTCCCTGTCTTATCAGATAGCTTTCTTACACCTCCGCTGCCAGCGGTAGGGGTAGGGTCGAGACCTTCAATGGCAGCGGAACAGACTAGTTCTATTGTACGTGCTGCCTGACGGGACGTAATGGAGAAAGGGTCCTAACGCCCACTCTCGCCGCCTACTTTCCGGCCGGCCACCCCATCTTAATTGCCAGGTGACTGTCACTTGCGGAAGTGACAGTCACCTCTGAAAACGCCAGGTGACTGTCCCAGCCAGCAGCGCCAGCCCCAGCGAGATGGCGTGGAGCGGCCAGCGCCACCAGGGGGACAGGGTCGGTTCGTACGCTGGCGGCGGCCCGGCCGCCAGCCAGGGCGTGGCCGTCTTCGACCAGACGACAAAGGCATCGCCAACAGGCAGGAGGCCCAGGGCGTAGCAGCGGCCGGCTCCAGTGGTGACGGCCATCCCGAACGCCTCGCCGCCCTGCCAGAGCGCGGCCGCCACCTCCCGGTCGCCGTACAGCCGGCTGGTGCCCATGAAGGCGGCCGTGGCCGAGAGGCTCGTCCCCAGCAGCAACGGCCCAGAGTCCACGTCGCCCCGGCCGGGGCGAAAGGGCGGGAACTCCAGCACGGCCGGCAACCCCAACCGGGTGACCAGGTATTCCCGGCGAAAAGCGTGGTACTGTTCCTGGCCCCAGGCCGGATCTATCCCGGCCAGGAAGCGCAAAATGAGGGCCTGGGAGGTGGCCCGGGCCCCGTCCAGGGTCTGGCCGGTCTGATAATCGGTGCGGTGGGGGATCAGCCCGGTGTCCGGGTCCAGGTGGGCCTGCACCTCAGCCAGCCAAGCGGCAATCAGTGGCTCGTAGCGGCCGTCGGCCAGGTGGGTGTAAACGCGCAGGGAAAAGATAGCCGGAAAGGTATCTACCGGCCAGGCCTGGCCGGGGTAAGAGGGTAAGAACGGCGCCGGACTGGCGGCAATGGCGTCGGCGATCTCCTGGGAGTGGGCCTGGAAGTCAGGCCACTCCATTGAGTTGGCAGGAACCGGCGCCTGGAGGAGCAGAATCCCGGCCAGCAGCAAGTTGCGCCAGGCGGCGTAAAACATGCCGTAGGGCGGGTCCAGCCATTCGGCAAAGACGGCCCGGCCGGCCGGGCCGTCCAGGTGTTGTAGCGCCCAGCGCGCCTCGGCCAGCGCCCGTTCTCGCTCCGGGCTGCCGGCCGGCGCTGGCAGCCCCACGTCCACCCAGGTCAGGCCGTAGAGCGCGTAGCTGAAGAAATAGCCTTCTGGAAAAAGGGTCTGCATGTCGCTCCCGGCCCCGCCCTCCAGCCTCCGCCGCAGGTAGCGCAAATGATCGTCCACCTCCGGCGCCACCTCCCCGGCCGGCGGGACGGGTGCATACAACCGCACGTTGCAGATCAATAGAATGACGGCGAACAGGCCATAGCCGGCCAGCCAGACGAAGCGGGGAAGGCAGCGCCGCCAAACCATGTTGCCGGGAACTATGATGTGCCCTGCAAAATAAAGTCAGCGCACCGGCCGCCGATCATCATCGAGGGAGCGTTGGTATTGCCGGAGATGACGAAGGGCATAATGGAGGCATCAGCCACCCGTAACCCAGATACCCCTCTAACCCGCAACTGCGGATCAACGACTGCCAGGGGATCCATATCCGGCCCCATCTTACACGTTCCCACATAATGAAAATCAGCAACCGAGGCCGCATTCATATAGGCAGTGAGTTGCGGGTCGGTGGTGACATCCGGGCCAGGCAAATATTCGTCGCCGAGCCAGTTAAAGTTGGCTGCAAAATAGTCCATCATTTCGCGGACCATCTTTAATCCGCTTAACTGTACAGACACATCTGGCCGTGAGCCTAGTAGATTAGGTTGAATAACCGGCGCATCCATATAATTATTCGACCGAAGCGTGACAGCGCCACGACTCAATGGGTGTAGCGTGATCGCGCCTAAAGCATAGGTGTTGGGGGGAAAGTGAGGATTGTTTTTCATATAGTATGATTGTACTTCGTAAATGGGTGTACCAGGACCGGCCACGCCTGGCAGCCCGTCAACGAATAAATTATTATCCATGACGGTGATGTGATGGGAGTCTGTTTTGCTCAGGTATCTGACAACGGCCGAGATGACGTGATCATGTAGATTTTCGCCCACACCCGGCGCATCTACCACGACCTGGATGCCCAGGTTCTTGAGCGTATCGGCGTGGCCAATACCCGAGAGCATCAACAGTTGGGGGGAGCGAAGCGTACCGGCGCAAACAATCGTTTCTTTGCGTGGCCTGGCGGCAAATTGTCCCCCAAGAGGAGTGGGCCAGAGGTCGTTGTAAATGGCAAACTCAACCGTGTCCACCGTACGGCTGTGATCAAAGGTGATCCGCTTGACCAGGGCATAATTGACCATGATAAGGTTGGAGTTATTTAATGACAGGTGAGGAGCGATAAAACGAGAGAAAGCGTCTTGTCGAATCCCATGGCTGCTCACGTTTAATTGGGTGTAACTTACACCCTGTTGTGATACCCCGTTGTAATCTTCATTGAAGGGGTAGCCCATTTGCACGGCCGCGCTGACCAGGTCCTGGGCGATGGGGTTCATGGTCAGGGCGTTGGAGACGTAAATGGGGCCATTCCGGCCGCGGTAGCGGGGGTCGCCGCTGGTGAATGTCTCCTGGTCCATGAATAGCGGCAGCACGCTTTGAAAGTCCCAGCCGGGATTGCCAAGCTGGGCCCAGCCGTCATAATCGGCGGCGTTGCCTCTTACCCAAACCATGCCGTTGATGGAACTGCTTCCCCCACTCACCTTGCCGGCGTTGTAGGGCATGGGCTGGTTGCCCATGTGAATCTGGCCGGCCGAACGATCATTCCAATCCACGAACGTGCCCCGCAGGGCCATGGCCCTGGTGAAGTCCTGGATATCGGGGAGGTCATTGGGGCCGCCGGCCTCCAGCAAGAGTACTGTCGCGCCAGGGTCCCCGGCCAGGAGCTTGGCCGCCAGGGGGCAGCCGGCCGTTCCGGCGCCAATGACGATGTAATCAAACTCAGGGATATTTCCGCCTTCAAAAATCTTGGGTATGGTCATGGACGTAATCATATCAAAACTCCCTGTCCTGAGTTGGCGGAGTTAGGCCGCCCAACTCTGCCAACTCCGTCCCCTATTCACGCCGGACAATCCCTTCCCGCCAGGCATACACGGCCGCCTGAGTGCGGTCGGCCAGGTGCAGCTTGCTGAGGATGTTGCTGACGTGGCTCTTGACCGTCTTCTCGCTGATGACCAGCCGGCCGGCGATCTCGGCGTTGCTCAGCCCGTCGGCCACCAGCCGCAGCACCTCCAGCTCCCGTTCCGACAGCTCGGTGAACGGGTTGGGGCTGCCCCGGCGCGCTCCGTGCAGTTCCTGGACCACCCGAGCCGCCACTCGGGGATGGAGCACGGCCTCGCCCACGGCCGCCTTGCGTATCGCACCAGCCAGCTCCTCCGGCCCCACGTCCTTGAGGATGTAGGAGAGTGCCCCGGCGCGAATGGCCGGGAAGATGTGCTCGTCCTGGTGGTAGGAAGTCAGGACGATAACCTGGCTGCGAGGGCTGGCTTGCTTCACCTGCCGGGTGGCCTCGACCCCATCCAGGCCGGGCATGACCAGGTCCATCAAGACCACGTCCGGGGCGTGCTCGGCCGCCAGAGCCACGGCCGCCGCTCCAGAATCCGCCTCGGCCACGACGGCAATGTCCGGCTGGGTATCCAAAAAAGCCCGCACGCCCTGCCGCACCACCCGGTGGTCGTCCACCAGCATGACGGTAATCGGTTCACCCATCGCTGCCTCCTGAGAAAATAGCCACGAATTGCACGAATTAGACGAATTAATTTTCATTCATCGTGGGGCGCCTCCGCCTTCAGGCGAGCCGTGATCCGTGTGCCCTGGCCTGGGGCGCTGTCAATGTCCAGCCGGCCGCCCAGGGACTCCACCCGTTCGCGCATGGTGCGCAGGCCGAAGCTGCGTTGTTCGGCTTCGGCCGGGTCAAAACCCACCCCGTCGTCAGCCACAGTCAGAACCGCGTCGCCGGCCTCCCAGGCCAGGTGTACGTCGGCCGCGCCGGCCCCACTGTGACGGGTAACGTTGGCCAGCGCTTCCTGAGCCACCCGGAAAAGGGCCTGCTCCACCTCCAGGGGCAGCGGTCGCTCGCCCTGGAGGCGGACCTGGGCGGCCACGCCTGTCCGGCGCGACCAATCGGCTAGGTAGGTCCGCAGCGCTTCACTCAGGCCCCTGTCCTCTAGCGCCGCCGGCCGCAACTCCTGGATGAGGCCGGTCAGTTCCTGCTGCGCCTGGCGGGCCAACTGTTCGGCCTCGGCCAGGTGGCGCTGGGCGGCTTCGGGGTCGGCCGGCAGCAGCGCCCGCGCTGCGCCCACCTGCATCACCGTAGCAAAAACCTGTTGCTTGACCGAATCATGTAACTCGCGGGCCAGGCGGTTACGCTCTTCCAGCGTGGCCAGCCCCTGGCGCGTTTGCAGCAGGTTCTGCAACTGCTCGGCCATCCGGTTCAGGTGGCCGGCCAACTGGCCCACCTCGTCGCCCGACCGGTCGGCAGCGACGGCCGAAAAGTCACCCTGGCTCCAGGCGTCGGCCGTCTGTGATAGGGCGTGCAACCGGCGGCTTAGCCCACGCGCCGTCAGAAAGCCAAAGAGCGTGCCGATCACGCCAGCGGCCAGGGTGAACGGAATCACGCTGTAAAGAACCAGGAGTATGACCGGCCGGAGGATGCTCAGGTTGAGGGGGGGCAGTAGGGTGACGACGATCATTACCCCCAAGACACGCCCCTCTTCCTCTTCCACCGGCAAAGCCAGCACCAGTCGGCCGTCGGGCAGCAGGGTGTGCAGCCGTTCCAGGCTGTCCTCGCCGGCCAGCGCCACCGGAAGCAGCCCGGCCAGCCCTGGAACCTGACCGGCATCAAAGGATTGCCCCAGAGCCGCCGGGTCGGCCGGTGGCGACTGGGCCAGCAGGCGCAAATTGGCGTCGAGGACAATGAACTGCTGGGCCTCGTTGAACTCAAACGACAGCCCCCGGGTAAGGCGAACGTTGCTCTGTTCAGCCGAGGCCAGGCTACTACCACCCGTAAGTCGCTGGAGCCACTGGTTCAATCCGGTCAGGTCGGGCGGCGTGCTTTCCAGATAGGCCCGCGTCTGGGGCACAAAGGTGTCGCGGATGGCCTGGACCATGGTGTTGACCAGGAAGTCCGAATTGATAAAGAGCAGTAGCGCCAGAAAGAGGAGTAGTTCCACGGCCACTAAGGCCCCGACAGTGACCAGGGTGTAAGAAAAGGTCAACCGCCATTGCAAGCGGCGGAAAGGGGTGAGCGAGAGGCGCGGCCGTTTCATAGGACTATGGCCCTTGAGTATACCTCGTCCCGGCCGGATCAACAGGTTGGAAACAACCTCCCGGAGGCTTCCACACCGGGCGGCGCCCCTGGAGGGGCCTCCGGGAGGTTTGACTACCCGCCCAGATCCTGCCGGCGGAAGACGAGAATGGACAGCCCCAGGAAGGCCAGGGCGTAGAGGGCAATGCCAAGAGCCGCCGGACCTGGCTCCAGATACTGGGCGGCCGGCGCGCTGGCCCCCTCTACCTGGACGACGAGACCACTGTTTGTGGCCAGTAGCCCCCGGGCCAGCCCGGCCGGCAAGTAGTAGCCAATCCTGGCCCAGGCGCCGCCGGCAAAGGCCAGAAGCTGGACAAGTATCCCTTCCAGCAGCAGCGCGTAGCCCAGCCCGCCGCCGACGGCCACGACCGTCGAGCGGCTGGCAATGGCCAGGAAGAAGGTCAGGGCGGCGTAGGGCAACAGGGTGTAGGTGACGCGTAGCACGCTGAAGCCCAGTTGGCCCCAGTTGACCTGGTCAAAAGGAATGGCCCCGTTCATTTGCTGGCTGAAGAAGGCGGTGATCAGGCCGCCAACCAGTAGCGGCGTCAGGACGATGAGCAGGGCCGGCAGCAGCAGGGCGACAAACTTGGCCAACAGGAAGAGCGGCCGGGAGACGCCCCGGCCGAGCCACAACTGGATGGTGCGCCAGCCATACTCCTGGGCGACCACCGCGCCGACCAGGATAATGATAATCAGCCCGCCCAGGTTCGGCCCGGCAGCAAAGCTCATAGCTCCCGCCAGCCCGGCCGGCCAGGTCAGCGTCTCCTCGATCTGGGCCACCGCCTCCGGCGGCATCTCCTCGCTGGGGCTCAGGCGCAGCGTGGCGTAAAGCAGCCCGTGCAGCAGCAGAACCGCCAGGGCCAGCAGCGCCAGCTCAATCCACAAAATCGCCCGCTTCGTAATCTTGCTGTATTCAACAGTCACCATTTGCCAGAACATAATAGTACCTCCTATCAACTATCCTGAGTTAGCGCCAGGAAGAGGCTTTCCAGGTCGTTTTTCTGGATGGATACTTCGCCGGGCACGATGCCATGGGCAGTCAGGTGGGCGACGAGCGTTTCGCCGGGCAGGCCGCTCACTTCGACGTACGCGCCGTTGGTCTCGATCCGGCCGACGCCGGGTAATTCCTGGAGCACCCTCTGTGCCTCGGCCGGCGATGGGACGCGCAATCTAACCACCTGTTCCTGCTGGCCGAGCAACTCATTGACCGGCCCCTGGGCGACAATGCGGCCGTGGTTGATGACGGCAATGCGGTCGCAGACCTGCTCAACCTCGTATAGAAGGTGGCTGCTCAAGAAAACGGTTGCGCCGCTCTCGGCCAGGGCGCGGATCAGGTTGCGCACCTCGCGCATCCCGGCCGGGTCCAGCCCGTTGGTCGGCTCGTCGAGAATGACCAACGACGGCCGGTGCAGCAGCGCCGCCGCCAGCCCCAGCCTCTGTTTCATCCCGGTCGAATAGCCCTTGACCTTGCGCCCGGCCGCGCCAGCCATGTCTACCAACGCCAGGACATCGCCAATTCGCCGCTCGTCCACGCCGGGGTGCAGCCGGGCCAGCAGCCGCAGGTTGTCCCGGCCGGAAAGGTAAGGCAGCAGCGCCGGCCCGCCGACCAACGAGCCGACCTGGCGGAGCGGCCGGGTCTGCTGCGGTAACACCAGCTGGCCGAAGATCTCAATCCGCCCGGCCGTGGGGTGGACCAGCCCTAAAGCCAGGCCGATAGTCGTCGTCTTGCCAGCGCCATTTGGGCCGAGAAAGCCAAATACCTCGCCCTGGTTGACCTGCAGGTTGGCCTCCTGCACTGCCACCACGTCGCCGTAATGCTTGGTCAGGTCATAGGTCTGTAGGATAGCGTTGGACATCCGAGCCTCCTTTTGAAATGTGGTTGTGTGGTTAGGTGGTTATGTGGTTATGTAAAACTCATTGCTCGTAGTTGGCCTTGCCAACTGTGCTCATTGCTTTGCACTGATATTATAGGAAGTGGTCAGAAAAGGGATCAGTCTGCGGAACGATTGGCGGCCGGGCTAGAGACGGATTAGGGCATTTTCTTGGTGGTGGCCAACTGGCCTCCTTCCCTAAACAGCCCAACAAAAAAGCCGCGTCCAGGTTATACCTGAACGCGGCTGGGGGGGTGCCTGGGTAGTTACCCGCCTACTATGGTATTGTTATTACCCGTATTCGTCACTGACGTGGCCGATTGAATAGAAACCCAATTATTGTTGCCCCGGATGGTTACGGCGCCGCAATTGCCCAGCAAGGTGATGGTGTTGCTATTGCCAAGGATCGTCACCGAATTACCATTACAGGTAAACGTCAGGGTCTGGTCATTGTCAGTCACAACGATGGGGCTACCACCGGGCGGTGGGGGTGGCTGTGTTGGCGGCGGCGGGGGTGGCGGCGTTGGCGTGGGGGGCAGCGGCGTGGCCGTCGCCGTCACCGAAATGGTCGGTGTGGGCGTAAAGGTTGGTGTTTCCGTGGGGGTCGCGCTGGGCGTCAGGGTTGGGCCTGTAGCGGTTGGCGTCGGTGTAGGCGGCACGCAGACCGGGCCGGCGATAACGCCGATCGCCACGTCCGGCCCCTTCACCCCCACCTGCGTTGTGCCAACGGCCCACTGGCCGTCCAAGGTAACGGTGAAGAGGCCTTGTTGGAAGCCGGCCCCGACCTCCCACTTGATCCCGGTCAAAAGATAGTTCGGATCAGGATTGACAAACTCCCACGGTTCAGGGGTGGCCGAGAGGGGCTGGGTGCAACTGGGCAATTCCAGCATCCAGTTGCTCAAGTCCTGGGCGCAAGGCAGTTCGGCCACGTAGTACGTCCAGGTTGAGGTGTTGTCGGGATTATACTGCACGCCGAGGAAGGTGATTTGATAACAATTAAGGATGATGGGCGGCGGTGGCGTAACGGCCAGCGTGGCTGTGGGAGTCGGAGTCGCCGTAGAAGTGACGGTTGTGGTGAAGGTAGCGGTGGCCGTCGGGGTAGGGAGCGGCGGGCCAACTTCCTCAATCACCAGGGCCACCAACGTCCCGTCAGACAACACCGTAAACGTCACCTGGGCCAGCGTGCCCAGGGCCAGGTTGCCAATCAATTGCGTCTGGCTGGTCACCGCCACCGTCACGGCGCCAATTTGCCAGAAGTTGGGGCCGATGCTTTCAATGGGAGCCGTGAAAGCGAAACTTGAGGCCCCAGGCGCAAACACGGCAATCAGGTCCGCCAGCCACAAGTTGCCGGAGATGATGCGCCCACTGACAGAGACGAAATCCCCGACCGTTGGATTCCCAATAATGACCGTCTGGCTGATGACCGTCACCGGTAAATTGCCAATCGTCCACACCGTACCGGCAATGCTGGTGATTTCCCCCTGGCCGGTAAACTGGTAGGCGGGGGCTTCAGGGGCAATGCCAGGCCCGCCAACCGTTGCCTGCCCTGATTGTAAGACGACCGACTCGCCGGCCCCGGACATGGCAACCTGGCCTCCGGTAACGCTCACCCGCGTCTGGCCATCAGGCTGAACGACTACAGCAAAAGACGTGCCCTGCACCTGCGCCGAGCCGCCAGGGGTTTCGACCACGTAATAAGCGGCACGGCCGCGCAAAGGCACGACCTCATGCGTTGTCTCCCCTTCCGATTGCCTCCACGTCACCTGTAGCACGCCCCCTAACCGGCCGGCCACCGTCGCCAACGTGACGTCACTCCCGGCCGCGAGCGTGGTTTGCGAATCTTCAAAAAAGCGCACCGTCGCCGTTCCGGCGGCGCCTGTGCGTAGCCGTTGCCCACTGTGGATGGAATCGCCCACCTGGAGAGGTGTCCAACCGGTATCGGTCCACACCTCGACCGTGCCGGCAACGGCCGTGACCCTGGCTGCTTTCATCCGGCCGTTGCTAACCAGGACCGTCGCCAACAATAAACCGGCCAACAAGAGCGGGACGACCAGCGCCAGGGCAGCCCCTCCCGCCAGTTGCCGGGGCGTAAAACGAGACCGTAACCTGGCCGCCGCATTGGCCAGAACCTCGCGAAGCCTGTCCAGCCCGGTTTCACCATTCTCCCCGGTTGGTTCACCCGGCGTAAAGCGGGCGCGTAACCCGGCAATCCTATGCGTCAGAGCCTCCCGAAGCCTGTCCAGCCCGGTTTCACCATTCTCCCCGGTTGGTTCACCCGGCGTAAAACGGGCGCGCAACCCGGCAATCGCATTCGCCAGAACCTCACGCAGCCTATCCAATCCGGTTTCATCATTCTCCCCGGCCGGTTCAACTGTGGCAGCCGGCTGGCTGGCAGCCAGCAGGCGCGCTTGAAAGCCAGCATCCACAGCGGGCGGCAGCGCCGGATGGGCTAATGTGGCAATAGCATCGGCTAATTCAAGGTCAGCTTCTGCCAGCTCGGCCGCATCAGGCGTCTCGCGCTGCGAAGCCAATTCATCTAGATACAGTTGCAGGCGTTCTATGTCCGTCATCCCATTTCCTCTCCAATCAACAACCGGTTCCGTAATGATTCCAGGGCTCGTTGTTGTAGCATCTGCACCGCGCCATTGCTTTTATCCAGAGCGGCGGCAACGGTGGCGACATTCAGGCCGACCACAAAGCGCAAGATGAGCACTTCACGTTGATCCACCGTCAGGTGCTGCAAGGCCCAGGCCAGCCGTTCTACCGTCAAGTTCTGCTCCACCGCCTGCTCTGGGGAAGCGCCATCACCGCTCATCAGCTCATCCAGGGGAACATCCTGGCGCACCTGCTGTTGGCGCCAATAATCAATCACGCTGTTGCGTGTGATCTGGAACAACCAGGCGGCAAACGGGCGTTCCGGCTGGTAGCCCGGCAGGGCCTTGATGGCCCGTTCAAAAACATCGCCGGTCAGATCGGCCGCCACCTCCAAATCGCCGGTGCGGTAATAAATGAAGCGAAAGACATCCTGTTTGAAATGCTCATAGAGAGCGGTTAACGCGGCTGCATCACCATGCCGGGCATGTTCAACCACACCAAGCTCGGTTGGTTCAAGCATTTTTGGTCCTTCCTGGATAGACACTTACCAGTAATAACGGCTGAGGCCGGAAAATCTAACGGTCAATTTTGCGCCAAACTTTTATCGGCTCCGGCCCTGCGCGCGACAACCTGCGGTTCACCCGCGCCGAAGAGGCCGTGCATAGGTCATCCCCACCCTAGCTCACCCTGCCATCAGAATTATCAATCGTCGCCAGCGTTCCCACCGTCGTTGCCCTGACCCTGAGCGTGGGGAGGTGGCCCTTGTTGTTCCTTGTCTTCTTTACGGTTGCCGCCGGCCCAGGGCGGTGGCCCTTGGGGCAGGCCCAACTGGGTACGGATTTCTTCCCACTCCAGGCCACTTTGCATCATTTCAACGGCTTGCTCAAAGGAAACACCCAGTTCGGCCGTGGCCAACGCCTGGGCGCGGGAGATTTGGCCCCAGCCCAGGCCGGAATCTTTGAGCGCCAGCAGCTCTTCGCCACTAATGCCCAGCTCGGCGTAGCCGCCGGCGAGACCATAGGCGCGGGCGATGGCCCCCCAGCCGGCGCCTGACTGGTGAGCCGCTAACAGGGCCCGCCAGTCACCCTCATAGGCCGGCAAACCTTCAGCGACGACGGCCGCTTTCACGATTTGCCCAAAGCCAACCCCGGCCGCCTGTAAGTCAAGGAGTTCCTGGCAGGTAGCCCCTGTTTTCTCGACCAGGTAGACGACTCTCGGATGTTGGCAATCTACCCCCTCCTCTTCCTGAGCGTTGGCGACATGCGTAAAGATTGCCGTCACCAGAAGAAGCGCCAGCGATAAAGCCATTCTTATTTTCATAGTAGCGTTCTCCTCATGAAAGATGAGACTTCAGGCCAATTAATTCAAACGCCAAACTCTTGCTCTCCACTCACGGTGGGGTTGGTGTTAACATGGTGCTGCAGCCTTCTAATTCGGCGATGAGTTCGTCAATCGCCTCGGCCAGATCAGCTACATCTTGCCCCTGTTGTAACAATGCCTCAATTTCGGCGCGTGTTTCATGCGCCTCCCGGCAGACTTCATCATCGATCTCTTGCAGAACGGCGTCAATGGCTGTTAAGTCCTGCGTCGGCAACACTTCGACGGTGGCGGCCGGGATTACCCGGGTCGGTAAAGGAGTATCGCCGCCGTTACAACCTAGCAACAACAACGTACCTGACCATAACAGACAGTAGAATAATCTTTTGCCCATCGCTCATCTCCAACGAGAAGGGACTTTTCCGAGAGTGAGTGTCCTACCCTTACCCGCCCGCCAGGGGTATGGTAATCACGCATTGGCTCTGCCCGTTGCCGCAGCCGCCTACCTGGACCCCATCGAAGAACACGCTAAAACTCTCCTTCCAGAAGCGCGCCGGGCCATCGCGGATCACCTCCTGGCCCACCTGGTTGCAACTGACGTTGGGCGATTGAGGATTGCCGCCATCTTTCCAAGCCGCCACACATTCGCCGGGTTGCAGGGTGGCCACGCCCCACTCTGACCCGGCCAGGGTTGGTTCTGCCCCGCCCAGCGCCAGGCGGTCCAGGGGAAAGGGGAGAGCGCCCTGGTTGACGACGAAGAGGCTATCTTCGCCACGGGTGGCCAGAAGCAGTTCATAGCTCGCCGTTTCTGCGCCGGCCGCACTGGTAGCAATCGCCGTGGGGAGAGCAGGCGAGGTCACGGTTGCCAGTGGAGCCCGCGTTGGCGTGGAGACACCGTCACCGGCGGTAACGTCGGTGGCCGCCACGGAACCGGTCGCCTGGGCTTCATTTTCCGGCCGCGGGCGTAACAGGGCGTAGGCGGTCAGGCAGACACAGAGAACAATCATGACCAGACCAGCTACGCCGGCGGCATAGAGCGAGCGGCCTGAGCGGCGCGGCCGGGGCATCTCCAGCGGCCCGGTCAACGGAACCGGCTCCGGCACGGCTTCAGGACCGGAGGATGAGACGGCTTGGGTTGCCTTGTCTTTCGTGAACTCCGCTTCACTGTCAGGGGCGGCCGGGATAGCCGGCAGGGGATTGGCAGCCATCTCCACGGCCACCCGATCAGGAATGGAAAGGGGTCCCGTCGCGGGCGGTTGCAGGAGACTGGGCGGGGCGATGCGCAAGGCGCGTTCCAGGGCCCTGGCCAGGGCTGCGCCGGTCTGGTAGCGCTCTTCCGGTTTCTTACCGAGCGATTTTAGAATCACCGCTTCCAGTTCGGGATTGAGGTCGGGGCGCAGGGTGCGGGGCAGTGGCGGCGGCTCGGACAGGTGCAACATGGCCGTGTCCAGCGGATCGGGGGCGTTAAAGGGCAGGCGGCCGGTAAAGATCTCGTAGAGGATCACCCCGACAGAGTAAAGGTCGCTTTGAGGCACGACCGAGGCCGAAGAAATGGCCTGCTCCGGGGCCATATAGTGCGGCGTTCCGAAGACCTGGCCCAGCGTGCCGGCCTCGGCCAGGAGAGACAGGCCAAAATCGGTCAGGAAGGCCTGGCCATGCCTGTTTAGTATTATGTTCGAGGGCTTGATGTCGCGGTGAATGACACCCTTGCCGTGAGCGTAATCCAGGGCCAGGCAGACCTCGCGGATGATGCGGGCGGCCTCTTCGGGGAGCATGTATTCCCCGTCCTGGTGGTACGATTGCAGGATGTTGAAGAGGTCGGCCCCCTCGACGTATTGCATGGCCATGTAGAGGACGCCGACCGCCTCGCCGTAGCGATAGAGACGGACGATGTTAGGGTGTTCAAGCTGGGCAATGGTCTGCGCCTCGCGCTGAAAGCGGGCAATGTATTCCGATTCGTCCTCAAACGGGGTATCAATGACTTTGATGGCCGCGTAGCGCCGGAGCTGGACGTCCAGCCCCCGGTAAACGCGGGCCATCCCGCCCCGGCCGAGCAAAGCCTCCAGGCGGTATTCATCCAGTTGCTGCCCAATCAGGTTATCTCCAGTGGTCATGGCCAAACACCTCGGCGGGTTAAAACAATCCCCTCCCATTTCAGGCGCGTTTCTCGGCTGGCCACGGTGATGCGGCGCAACTCACGCACCAGTTGATTCAGACCGCACTCAGACGAATATCGTTTTAAGCTTGTTGCCGATTAAAACGGTAGCGGCCGCATACTGCTCACGCAAGTGGCCCATAGCTGGCAAGTATAACTGAGATGAAGAGTTAGGTATAGAGGGGACACACAGAATTTCAGGCAGGGAGCGGGATGGTTTCCGCAGCGAGCCAACCTGGCACAGTGGCCAGACTAGAGACGGATTCTGCCTGCTACCCGAAGGCGCGCCCCTGGCCGGGCAATTGACGCTGGCCAGGGCCGGCGTGGTCGAGGGCGACCGGCTGGTGCTGCAGCCGGAGACAGTCAGCTTTGCGATCCTGCTATCCGGTTTGCTGGACCAATCCAGCCCGCCGTCCCAGGTAAGTCGCGGTAATTCTATGGCTACGCGAAGACCAACCACCCCACCACGCCAACTCCTTTCACCCTCGAACCCTTTCCTACGGCCACGGCCGCGGCTTCAGCCAGCGTCAAACCAGGACAAAACTCACGGGGTTGAGTTGTGGGCACTGGACCTGAGCGCGGCGATGGACCACTCCTGCAGTAAGCGCTAATTATCGCCGGTTGGCCTGATCGAGCTTCCCTCCACCATCAGGATGGCGGTCCGTTCTGGGGCCCTGGTACGGTGAATCACACCCCTGGGGATGGTAAACCCCTGGTGCGGCTTTAGCGTAATCGTCTTATCCTCCAGGTCAATCAAGAATGTACCTTGAAGAACAAAAAAGAACTCGTCTTCGGCGTCATGTTTGTGCCAGTGAAATTCTCCTTGCATAACGCCCAGGCGAACGACGCAATCATTTACCTGGCATAAGGTCTGGTTGTACCACTGCTCCTGGCAGGCAGCCACCAGGCTGGGCACGTCAATCAGCTCCAAGAAACCAAACCGGGTATCTAAATTGATGTTGTAATTGTGTTGATTGGTCACAAGAACTCTCCTTTAGCTGTTAGCTATGAGCTATAAGCTTTTTCATGCATTGTGGTGGGCAGCCGTCGGTGTTGTCGCCTGAATAAATAGCTGTCAGTTGCCAGCTTTCGGCCATCAGCTTTCGGTTATATGAGAGCAACGTTCACAGGTCGCTTGATTCTATACAATAGCACGGATCACTGATAAGATCGTTGACTATCTATCACTCATCCTGTGAAATAAAGTCACAGTTGTGACACCGCTTCCTTCACTTGACGCGCTCAAAGCATTTGAGGCGGCCGCCCGGCTGGGCAGCTTCTCCAGGGCCGCCGCCGAGCTTCACGTCACCCACGGCGCTATTAGCCGCCACGTGGCCAACCTGGAGCGCCAGTTGGGCGTGGCGCTCTTCGACCGCGCTCACCGGCGGGTGGCGCTAACCCCGGCCGGCCGCATCCTCTTTGAGGCAACCCACGACGGGCTGGCAACCATTTCCTCGGCCGTGGCCCGGCTACGGCCGGACGCGGCCCGGCGGCCATTTGTCGTCTCCTGCGAACGCTCGCTGGCCATGAAGTGGATCATCCCGCGCCTGAGCGAGTTTCAGGATGAGAACCCTGGCCTGCGCCTTCATCTTTCCACCGGCGGCGGCTCGGTAGAGTTTGCCGGGGAATACCTGGACGTGGCCATTCGCCGGGCTGATTTTCCGCTCAACCCGGCCTGGCACATCGAGAATTTTATGGCAGAGCGCATCGGGCCAGTCTGCCACCCCAAAGTGGCAGAGGCTTTCAAGCAGGGAACGTTTGTGGCCCTGCATACAACCAGCCGTCCCAGCGCCTGGAGCGATTGGGGCGGCCGGACGGGCCATGACTTTCCCCAGCGCCAGGACCAATACTTCGACCATTTCTTTTTGTGTGTCGAGGCGGCCATTGCCGGGCTGGGCGTGGCCGTCGTGCCCCTGGCTATTGCCATTGACGAGTTGGAAACAGGCCGGCTGGTGGCGCCGGCCGGCTTCGTCGCCGACGGCACGAAATACTGCCTGATTGCCGAAACCGAAATCAACACCGATCCCCGCAAAGCCACCTTCCTTAAGTGGTTGCAGAAGAAGGCAAACGAGCTGGATTATCGGGTTGCGCACTCCTGGCCAGTTTTTCCCCAAAACTAGAGCCGGGTAGCGAATAAACCCGACTTTTGTCATAAATATTGGTGGATCAAATCCTTGCCGATCATCCACTTATATTGTATAAAATGCGTGAGGGGTACCATTGTACCGATTAGCCTCAAGTCCCGTTGCATTTTCAAAACCTGGCATTACTGCTTACCTATTAGGGCCGTGGTCAATTTCCAGCCTAACCATGCCCCGGACCTGGGAAGAGGTCTCCATTTGGGTAACTGTAACCAGGTGCATTTGACCAGCAAGGTCTGAAAATCTCGTGCCGACGTTGTTATTGTCAGCCAGCAAACGGGCCGTAAAAACCTACGCGACAATTAACCTCACACCGTTGCCTTACCGCGGACAGTCCATGCCGGTCGTTTAGCCACACAGCCAAACGCCTCGGCCGTTTATGCATTGCGGATTACCGCAAAGCTGTTGTTCGTTATTTTTTTAGCCTACCAGGCTTTATGTAAAGGAAGGAGGAAAATTGTGAAGCACAGGCAGTTATTTTTATTGGTCAGTGTTTTCCTGGTAGTGAGCATGTTGTTACCCGATCTGGCGTTGGCGCTGGGGATGCCCAAACAACTCGCCGCCAACCCCAACACCACATTACCCCAACCGGATACAGCGGGGGATACATCCCAGGAGAGCCGCGAGGCAACCCTGGACGGGAGCGCCGGCATGGCCATCGCCAATGGCGTCACGCCGGCGGCTCTGGCCAGCCCTGATTACCTCTATAGAAGCCTGGTCGAGGATGCAATCGGCGGTCCGGTGCAGGCCAATGTGGCCACAACCGGCCGGTTGCTCTTTGCCCCGTCCATTGACCTCGACGGCAACCCGGCCAGCAATCCCATTGCCATCGAAGCCGTGCCGGTCGTCAATCTGATGGAGCACGTCGGCGGGATGGTCCTGTTAGCCGCCCAATTGGAGGCTGACGATCCCGACAAAGTGCCTATTGGCATCCCTGTGACCTTCCGAGTCTGGAAGGTCGGCGGCCAGCTCTTTGAAAAGACCGTCTATAGCGACGCCTGGGGGGCGGCGAGCCTGGAGCTGCCCGTGCCGGACGTCAGCGGCGACTACGCTTACCAGGCCAGCGCGCCGGGTTTTGGCGTGACTGAGGTCCGCTACTTCTATTTTGATCCCAACCAGGTCAGCCACATTGTCCATGCCGACGGCGCCCAGCTTGAATACCGGCAGGAGGGACAACGGCTTACCTTTACCCTGCGCTCTCCGGTTGCCCTGCAAGAGGGCCGGGACGAGGCCGTCCTCAACCTGATGCGCCGCGCCTTGCCAGCCGGGCCGGCGCCAAACTGGCTCCAGCCTGAGCTGGCCGCGGAAGGCAAACGGCCGGTGCTGGAAGAGATGCCCTTCCCGGAACTGCCCATGCAAATTGTGGACCGCTATACGGCCGTGCTGGAGCTCCAGTTGCCGGCCGGCGACTATAGCCTGCTTGCCTCGCTGCGGGTCAACAGCGCCCCGGCCGAGTATTTCTTCTCCCAACCGGTCCGTTTGACGCTCACCCAAGCCGGCCAGCCAACCGGCCGGGTCATCTGGGCCTCGCCCCTGGAATTTGAAGTCGGGCGGACCCTGGTCCAGTACGAAGCGCCGGAAGGGCAGATGGTCTTTGGCCTGCTGAACACCGCCACCCTGCCGCCGGTGGCCACTGATTGGGAAGGCCAGAGCCAGCTTTTGAAAGTCTGGCGGACTGGTCCTTTCGAGTGGCAGGAGGCGCTGTACGAGGTCCAGGTCGAGACCCAGGTCCACGACGGCAAGAAGGTCGTTTCGCTGCAAAACTTCGACTACGATCCGGTCGGCCGCCGCTACACCATCGCCATCAAATCCCTGCACGACGAGGTCATCAGCGACACCCTCACCGTCGAGGTCCTCGGCCCCGACGACGTGGTCATCAAGAAGGAAGTGACCCCGGTGGTCCTCCAGCCCGGCCGCGTCCTGCACTACACCGTCGAAGTGCCGGCCGAACTGGGCAAGCCGCAGGGCATCCGCGTGACCCTGGACGACCCGCTCATCGAAACGCTCCAACAACTGGAAGCGGCCGTGCGCACCCTCTACCAGGCCGTTTCCGTCACCGGCAGCTTCAACAGTTTCATTCGTCTCTACGCCGAAATCTTTGGCGTCGAATTCATGCGCTACACCTTCCGCTACCCGCCCGGCAGCCACGAATTCGAGTGTCCGCTCTGCGATGAATTCTCGCGCGACCCGTGGGAAGCGTTGGCCCGCCTCGGCGCTGGCGTGCTGGACAGCTTCAACTTCAACCTTTTTGGCACGCTCTGGGGCCTCTTCTTCACCGACAAGGACATTGACGACATCATTAACGAAATGTTCCGCTTCGAGGTCGGCGCTATTGGCATTGAGTGGGGTAAGGAGTTGTCCATCTCGGCCACGGCCGATTTCGGCAAGTGCCCTGAAGACGCCGATATAGAACAGCTCAAAACGCGGCTGAAAGAGATTGCCGACCGGCTGGACACCCTGGTAGAGCAATACGGCGTTGAGTTCAACATCCCGACCCCGCTTAAAATCCCACTGCACGCGATCGTGGCCATCAGTATTCGCATCCGCCTGCAACTAGGTGGTGAGGTTACGGCCGACAACCTGACCATCCGCGCCTCGGCCCAGGGCTCCATTGGCGCTGAAGGTGTGCTCAACATCAACCTCGGCTTCAGCCTCAGGCTGACCGGCTGGACCATCGTGGCCACCTATCTTGCCAAGCTGATCAACGGCGTCCTTTTTTGGGTCAACGTGGTCGGCATTATTAACGAAGTGATTAACATCACCATCCCCAGCGGCGACTGCGACCCGGACCCACCGGATCCCCGGCCGCCGGACGACCGCCAGGACGTCTGGCAGGGGGCCGAAGGCTTTTACCAGGGCCAGACCTACGACGAGACGATCGCCAACCTGAGCCAGCTTATTCAGCGCGCCCAGGAACAGGGCTTAACCCGCGCCGAACGCTTCCTGACCCTGCGCCTGCGCGAAGCCGAGCTGGCCCGCTTTACGGCCGACCGGGAGCGAGCCGATACTTACATGCAGGACACCCTGGCGATCATGGAAGCGACCAACGTGGACCTGCAAGGTATCCTGTCCGGCACGATTCCCATCTCGCCCTCGCAAACCCTGACCGAAGCGATCACCGTGCGCTATATGGAAGGCTGGGAAGAACTGTATGCCCTCTCCTACCCGGCCCAGCAGGAACAATTCATGAGCGCGGTTGACATCGCCCAGCGACTCTACCTGGAGCTGCAAGGGCAGGAATTGGAATTGCAGAACGAGCTGCGCCAGTTGTTTGTCGGCGACGTCGTCGGCGTGCTGGCCTCCGGCTTTGCCGAAGCGACGCTGTCGTCGTTGGGGGCGATGGGGCTGCCGGCCCAACTGGTCAGCCCCTGGCCGTCCATTGGCGAGTTCCGTGGCCAGCCGGCCCCCTACATTGCTCCTGGCCTGGCCCCCCGGGCGCTGGTCGTCCCCTCCGGCGGGCTCCACGCCATTGCCGGCTCGCCTGGCGCGCGGGACTGGCTGGCGGCTTACGTCGAAAGCGGTGGCCTGCTCATCGCCTTCAGCCAAGCCTTTGGCGACGACTGGCAGGCCCTGCCCGGCGGCGAGGTTGACGGCGTCGGCTACGAGGAAGACCAGCGCTGGCAGCACGCCACCGTCGAAGCCGGCCAGCCATCGGACTGGCTGGTGTGGATGGGCATTGCCCGGCCGGACATCCAGATAGACGGCGCTTTCACCGCCTGGCCGGCCGACGCCAATATGCTGCTCAAACGGACCTTTGGCTCTTACGCCGGCTCGCCGGTCATGATTGAGTATCCTTATGGCCAGGGCACGGTCTTAGCGACCACCGCTTACGGCGACTGGGCCTGGCAGACCAACTTCTGGTGGGGCGACGATGCCCGCCTGACCCACTCCATCCTGATCCGCGCTTACCTGTTGGCCCGGGGCCAGGACGTGGGCGACGTTTTTGCCGGCGACCCGGCGAATTCGGTGGGCGTGTCCTTCCCCTTGAAGAACAGCGCTACATTCTCGGCCACTCAGGCCCACTTGCAGATCCCGCTCGTCTGGGGCACCGGCTCGAACAGCTCGGTCGCCACTGTGCCGCTCTCCCTGGGTTCGCAGGAAGAGACCACTATTGCGGCGACCATGCCCACGCCGCCCGTGATGCGTGGCGTCCACGACTGGACCCAGGTCGGCCTGTACCGCGTCCGGGTCACCGTCAGCACGAGCGACGGCGGCCGCTACACCACCTGGGGGCCGTTCGTCTACGTCCGCTCGCCTATCGTGCCCCCCTCCCTGGCCGGCACGCTACAGACGAGCCGGCAACCGGCCGACCTGTTCGCCACTGTGGCCGTCTCGGCCACGGTGCGCAACTACACCGCCGTGGCCCGGACCGTCACCATCAGCGACCAGGTGGGCCTGCCGGCCGCCCCGGTTGTCCTGACTGTGCCGCCCAATAGCACGGCCACCCAGGTCTACGACATCTTCATGGACGGCAGCAAGAGCCTGAGCGTCGCTTTCTACGACGAAGGCGGGGAACTGGTCGGCCGCTCGAACATGTCGGTGAACGTGGCCTATCCCGACCTGCGGGCCTTGCCGCTCATTCCGGCGGCACTGGGCGATGGGTCGGTCATTCCGGTTGAGGTCACCAACCAGGCCCGGCAAGGCCAGGCCCTGGCTCCCTCGCTGGCCATGACGCTGACGACGCCTTCGGGCGTCCCGGTCTGGACGGAGACCCAGGCCCTGCCGCCGATTGCCGCCGGGGAAACCGTCACCCCCAGCTTTACCTTAACCGGCGTTGTCGAAGAACTGGGGACCTACCAGTTAGAGTACCGGATAGACGATGGCCGGAACCTCTCCCGCGTCAGCAGCGTCCCACTGCCATCTCGCCTGACACTGGAAACCCTGTTCGACCGCGCCTCTTATCGCATCCGCGAGAGCGGCGAACTGACGCTGGTGGTCCACAACAGCGGCCGGTTCGACCTCAACCCAACGGTAACGGTAGACGGTCCGGCCGTAAGTTTGGCCGACAGCCAGGTGATTGACCTGCCGGCCAATGGCGAGCAGAGCCTGATCTATCCCTTTGCCGTTCCCGACACCTTGCCGGCCGGCTCTCACCCGGTTGTCGTCGGCTACCAGGTCGGCTCCCAAACGATCAGCCGCACCCTGTCGGTCATCGTGCCGCCGGCGGCCATTCGCACCTCGCTGGCGGACAGGAGCTATGCGGCCGGCGAGGTCATTGTCGTTGATCTGGACAACCGGGGCGGTGTGGATGCCCCGCTGGCCACGACCTTGCAGTTGGTAGACGGCCGGGGCCAGATGATTGCCGAGAACGTCGTCAGCGCCACCATCCTGGCCGGGGCCAGCGGCGTTGTTACCCTGGACATTCCGGCCGGGGCAGCCACGGGCCAGTACCAGTTGGTGGTGGACGGCGAGGTTACCCCCACCGGCCTGGCCTTTGGCTTATACGAAACGGTGGACGTCAGCGGCGTGGCCGCCGGCCTGACGGTCCAGACCGGCCAGCCGGCCTACTTTAGCGACGAAGCGATCGAGGCCCAGGCGACGCTGGGGGTGACGTCCGGCGCGCTGGACAACGGCAACCTGAACCTGCGCATCTGCTCGCCCACTGACCCGCTTGGCTTCGACGATCCCGGTGGCTCGGGCGGGACACAGACCCGGACGACTTACGAGTCAGAGGCGGCGGCGCTGAACTGGGGGGACATTTCGACGACGGGTATGATTGTCGCCGTGGGCGACGACACCTACTCGCTGGTCAACCTGGGCTTCTCCTTCGAGTTTTACGGCACGGCCTACACCCAGGCTTACATCGGCTCCAACGGCTACATCACCTTTGGCAGCGGCAACACCTCTTTCTCCAATAGCGCCATACCAAACCCCGGTACGCCCAATAACGCCATCTACGCCTTTTGGGATGACCTCTACCCGGTTGGCGGCGTTTACGGCAACGTCTACGCCCGGCAGGTAGATGCCTCCCATTACGTCGTCCAATGGCAAACCGTCACCCACTGCTGCAGCACCGGCATACCGGAAACGTTCCAGGTGATCCTGGATGGCTCGGACAATTCCATCACCCTGCAATACCTGGACGTGACCTCGCCCGGCGGCTCGACCGTCGGCGTAGAAAACGCTGATGGTTCCGTAGCGACCCAGATCGCTTTCAACCAGTTAGGGATCATCGTGGACGGCGCGGCCTTCCATCTCACCCCCGTGGAAGAAGAGATCACCCTGCCGGCGGCCACCTTCAAGTCCTACGTCTATACCGTCGGCGACGTTATCCTCTTTAGCTACGAAGATGGCAGCGAATTGGCCCTCTACCGGACGGACGGCACACTCATCTGGCAGGGCACGGTCAATTCCGGCCAGCGCCAGTTGATCAACGTTCCCACCGGCACTTACCTGGCCACCGGAAACAAAAAGTTCACCATCTTGACTGGCGACCCGGTCTCCAACGGCGTGACCGGCTACTACGCCGCTGACCAGAACGGCTTTGGCGTCTCCCGCGAACTGTACACCTGGACGCAAAGGTCGTTCTTCCCACCGCACGAGTTTTTCATCGTCTTCGCCTACGAAGACAATACGTACGTGACCGTGGAAGACGCCGACACAGGAGTTGTCTACTTCACCGGCACGCTCAACAACGGCCAGCACTGGCAGTCTAACACCTTGCATCAGCGCTGGATGCACGTGACGGCCGACAAACCGGTATCGGCCTACACCTACTATGACCAGGGTTCGCTGGTGCCGGCGGCCGACGGCCGCTGGAGCGGCACCCTGTTCTACACCTACGCCGGGTTGGTCGGCTTCTGGCGAAACGACCTCAACGTCATGGCCTTCGAGGACAATACCGAGGTCACCGTTCAGAACCTGGACACCGGCCAGGTCTATTGGACGGGCACGCTGAACAATGGCCAGATCCATACCGAGGTCTTCGGCGGCAACACGGCGCGCGGCGCGGCCTACCTGTCGGTCAGCAGCAGCAGGGCCGTGGCTGTCACGGTGGCCCCGTTCGTGTCCTTCACCGGCGCCTACCACATGGGCTTCTACGCCCCCGACGCCTCTGGCGCGCGCCTGGGCACCGACCTGATCGCGCCCATGCTGTCCGGCGGGACGATGCAAGTTTTTGCCTACCACAACGATACGGTGGTGCAGGTCTTCAATTCGACGACCGGAGCGTTCATTAATTCCTACACGCTCCAGGCCGGGCAATCGGTCAACGCCAATCCGGGTTATGGGCTGTGGCGTTTACTGAGCAATAAGCCGATATCGGCCTGGGCCGGTTGGGGGCAGGCTTCGGCCGAATTTGCCCCGGTCCTGTTCGGCAGCATCGTCGTCGGCACGCCGTTTGACAGTAACTGCGGCTTCGTGCTGTGGGAGGAAAACGTACCGGTGACGACGACGGCCACCCTCGACGTCAACGAGCTGGTGGACCCGCTGGAGGTGACCGGCCGGTTGATCCTGGACGGCCGCCTGTTCGCCAACACCGGCCAGCTCCTGGCCCACGACGATTACCCATTCTACCTCTTCGACCGCGACACAGCCCTGACGCTGGAAACGGACCGGGAAGTTTACCGTCCTGACCAGCCGATCCAGGCTTCTGGCCTGGTGACGAATACCTCGGCCCTGACCGCCAACCTGACGCTGGAGTTGACGGACGGCAGCAACACGCTCCTGTCGCAGACCTTGACGCTGGCGCCAGGTGAAGGCTACGCCTACAGCACGAGCCTGATGTATACGTCCTCTGTCACTCTGACGGCCACGGCCGACAACGCTGAGACGAGCCTCTTCGTCCCCGTGGCCGAGCCGCAGCTCGCAGCCGAATTGATCGCGCCGGACGTGGTCGGCCGCGCCCCCTTCAGCGCGACCCTGATCGTGACCAACACCGGCGTGGTCTCGGCCGCCGTGCAGACGACGGTGGTTGACCAGGCCGGGCCGTCGCTGCTGCTCCAGCCGGGCGAAGTGGCCCAGGTGGTCAAGTCCACAGCCATTACTGAAGATACCACGCTGACGGCCAGCATCAGCGGCGACGTGTCGCTGGCGCTGACCAGGCCGGTCGCCCAGGGCGAGCTGGCGGCGCTGTCCTTGCTGTCACCGGACGGCGAAGTGGCCGGGCTGGTGGAGGTCCCCTACCTGCTGGAAGGCACCGGCTCGCTGCCGGTTTCCGGCCAGTTGCTGGTTGAGGTGGACGGCCTGCCGGCCCTGGCGTTGGACGTGGCCGTGCCGGCCGGTGAAACGGTCGCCGGCACGTTGCCGCTGGACCTGGCCGGCGGCCGCCACACCGTGAGCGGCCAGCTCGTTGACCAGGCCGGGAACGAGATCGCCCAGGATGCGCTGGAAGTGGCCTTGCTCGAGCCGGCCGAACCGGCCATCCCGCAGGTGAGCGTGCAGAATGTGTCCGTCTCGCCCAGCCCGGTGGCCGCCGGCGATACCCTCGTGGTGACAGTCGAACTGGCCAACGATGGCGCGGCCGGGCCGATTATCGTCGGCTTGCAACTCTTCGATCCCGAGCAGCAATGGATCATTACGCCGCCGGCGTTCGCCACCGATAGCTTCACCTTCGAGCTGCCGGTTCCGGCCGACCTGCCGGCCGGCGAGTACTTTGGCGAACTCACCGTTGACGGGGCCAGCCAGCCCTTCACCGTCCTGGTCGCCGCGGCCGAGGTAGAGATGTCCCTGGCCCTCGACCAGGCGGTCTACTATCCCGGCGACGTGGCCACGCTGACGGCGACCTTCACCGAGATGGCCGGCGTCGGCGGCAACTACATCGTCATGCCGCGCTACCTGGTGGCCGAGGCTTACGATCCCATCACCATTCCAGCCAACCAGACGGTCCAGTACACCTTTGCCTTCACCGTGACCGAAGCGGCCCGGGCCAACGTCTTCCTGGCCACGGCCGGGTCGCCGCCCGACTTCGACCGGCGTGTCCTCTTGTTGGACAGCCTGCCGGTTCCAGTCGTGCAGCCGCAGCAGGGCGCCTACCTGACCTTCGACAAGCTGGTCTACGATCCGGGTGAGACGATCTACGGCACCCTCCACGTCACCGGCACGCTGGGCAGCGTCGTCGTCATGGGGCCGCTGGAACTGGCCTACCAGACCGACGGGCTCCTGCTGTGGGGTCCGCCGTCCGGTGAGTCAGGGCTGGTCGTCACCGGGACCTATCCCTTCTCTTACACCCTGCCCGCCGCCTTGCGCGAGGGCCGCTACACCTTCGTGGCCCAGATTAACGGAGAGGCGTTCACCTACCCGGTTGACGTCCGGGGCTGGAAGGTCACGACCCGGCACATCACCCTGGACCAGGCCCGCTACAACCAGGAGGACGAGATTTCGGCCGTCGTCGAGTTCTGGAACGAGAAGGACGAGCCGATTCTTGGCCTGGAACTGACGGCCTGGATCTTCACTCCCGACGACGGCGACGTGCTCACCCTGACGCCGGCCGTCAGCCAGCCGGTAGACCTGCTGCCGGGCCTGAACGTGTTCGAGATTAGCGGCGCGTTCAGCACGCCGGTCGTCGGGCCGCACCGCCTGCTGGTGAACGTCGGCCTGCCGGGTGTAAGCTGGCGCGTGGCCGGGGCGGCGGCCCAATTCGACGTCGGCTGGGCGCACCTGGTCGAACTGACGACCGACCACGGCAGCTACACGCCCGGCCAGCCGGGAACCGGCCGGCTCGACGTGTACGGCTACGGCCCGACGCAGTTGACGGTGACGGCCACGGGCGGCGCGACCGTGCTGGAAGAGCAGGTAGACCTGGCCGGCTTTAGCACCTTTACCTTCTCCATCCCTACCCCGGCCATCGGTGATTACCTGCTGGTGGCCCAGAGCACCGACCAGGACGGCAACACCGATCAGCTCATCCGGGCTTACGCCGTCCACGGCCCGGCCGACACCCTGGCGCCGCAGATCAGCCTGACCTATCCCAACACCCGGACGGTGATTACCAGCGCCAGCGAAACGACGACGATCGTCGTCACCGGCCAGGCCAGCGACGACAGCGGCGTGGTCACGGTGCTGGTCAACGGCCAGGTCGTCACGCCGACGGCCGGCGGCGACTTCAGCCTGCCAGTCGAGCTACACCAGGGCTTCAACCTGGTCTCGGCCGTGGCCGTGGACGCGGCCGATAACGTCGCCTTTACGCCGTTGATTCCTGTCCTGGTTACGCCGGCGCATGGCGTCACCCTGTCGGCCGACCAGCAACAGGTCCAGGTTGGGCAGCCGCTGGTCTACACGGTCGTCTTAAGCGCCACCGGCACCATCAGCGACGTGGTCATGCTCGACCGGCTGCCGGCCGGCCGGGTGACAGGGCTTTCCTCGACGGCCAACACCGGCGAGGCCACGGTCAACGACGATGGCCTGGGCGTGACCTGGCAGGGGCCGGTCACGGCCGGGCAGCCGGCCATCGTTACCATTCAGGTGACACCCACGACCTGCGGCCCGCTGACCAACCAGGTGTCGGCGCTGTGGGGTTCCGGCCTGGTCCAGGACAGCAACGCGGTGACCGTCGAAGTGGTCGGTACGACCTCGGCATCGCTCTATCCCATCGCCCTGCATCAGGCAGCGCTGGACGGGATCCAGGTCGGCCAGAGCCTGGGCGACATCTTCTTCGGCGGCGGGCCGGGCAACTTCGGCTGGTTAAGCTGGACGGGCGAGTCGAGTTCGACGACCCTGGCCACCAGCCTGACCCCGCCGGGCGACAGCGAGACCTACGTCAATCCCAACGATCCCAACGACCACGAGGTCTCGCTGGCCGACTGGGTAGACGGGCGGCCGGGCCTGCAAAATTCGCAGGCGGTCCGTGATGCCCTGGACCTGTTGGTTGGATCCCCCATTCTCATCCCGGTGTGGGATACAGCCACCGGCTCGGGCAATAACACCCTCTACCATGTTACCGGCTTCGCCCTGGTGGAGATCACCGGCTACGAGCTAACGAGCAGCGTTAATCGTATCTCGGCCGTCTACCTGGGCACCGGCGCCGCCTCCTGCGACGCCCCCAACCCCTGAGTAAATAGCGGCTGATCGCTGTTTCTTAAAGAGATTAGAGAGTGGCAATGCCGCTCTCTAATCTCTTTTTCTTGGTTGTCCCTGCCCGGCCGGTTAAGGCCACAACCACCCCTTAATTCCAGACATACCGAAACAAAACAAGGTACAGCGGCAGGGAACCGATGTTTACCAGGTAAGCTGCGAGGCGCACGCGTTCCCACGGTTCATTCCGGGCTTCGGCCAGGAGGGCCAATAACGCACCGACGACGCTGGTTATCAGGATGGCAATAAAGGCAAAGGGGAAGATAAATATCTGGAGCGGGAAGAAAAATGGAGGTTCAGGCGAATTTATTTCCGCCAACCACAGCAGTGTCGTCAGGAGCCAGGCAATTACATTGACGACCATCAGCAGCGTCAGCGAAATTATGGCCAGGATGGGCCGTTTTCTCTTCTCATTCACTGTCTCATTCCTCCCCGACTCCCTAATTACAGCCTTGTATCAAAATTCTACAAGCCATTAGAACGGACGCATCCTCTTCTGGCCTTTAAAGCAACTATGGAACCTATTCTATGACTAGTCGAATAGGTAGCAGTTTGGTATCATGTGTTTGGATACTTGTAGGTTCAATTGCTATTTGCGGTGGATCCTGCTGCAATTATTAGAGTATTGAGCTTTATGACCCTCCGCACATGCGCAAACCATGCTTACACCGCATGTGCTTCGGTAAAGCAGAATTGCCCCACAAGTATCCACTCATATCTTTAAACAATTAACCACGCCTATTCCGCTTTTATGGCTGTAGAACTTATTGCACTTGAAGCAACAATAGTTGACCGCTTTTTTGCTCTACACACTCCCCAAGATGTTGCTAAACTTTTAGAGCTTAGCAGCTACGATTTTTTAGAGTACTATCTCTTTATTCTCCCTGAATCACAACGCTATACCAGATTTGTGATTCCCAAGAAGCGAGGTGGAGACCGAATTATCCTTGAGCCAGCACCCAACTTGAAAATAATTCAGAAAAAATTACTGCAGGTTCTACAGTTGAAGTTGGTTTACGAACCTAAACCGGCCGTCCAAGGATTTACCAAAAGCAGAAGTATCGTTAAAAATGCTGCCCAACATATCAAAAGAAAATTTGTGCTTAACCTGGATCTTAAAGATTTCTTTCCTTCTATCCATTTTGGCCGCGTACGTGGGATGTTCATGGCCTATCCTTACAATTTTAACGACAAGGTAGCTACAGTTTTAGCCCAGATCTGCTCTTTGTCTAGTGGCCTTCCTCAAGGTGCTCCCACTTCACCGATCATTGCCAATATGATCTGTGCCAAAATGGACAGTCAGTTGCAGAAACTGGCTAAAGAAAACGGTTGTTTTTATACAAGGTATGCTGATGACCTAACTTTTTCCACCTGGGCTGGTAAATTCCCTTCTGCACTGGCTTTCGTTTTCTCAGATGTTGAAGGGTACCACGTTGAAGTAGGACAAGAACTGCAAGAGATCATTCATGACAATGGTTTTTCCATCAATTCAAATAAAGTGCGCTTGCAGACTAGAAATAAGCGGCAGGAAGTAACAGGACTTACAACAAATCAGTTTGTAAATGTAAAACGTAACTTTATTCGCCAGATTCGAGCCATGCTGCATGCCTGGGACAAGCATGGATATGAGGCTGCAGAAAATGAGTACTTTGCAAAATACTGTAAAAAGCCGCCTGACAAATCGTATAAAAGCCAGCCCGCCTTTCGCCAGGTGGTTAAAGGTAAAATTGAGTTTCTTGCGATGGTTCGCGGCAGGGACAATGAAATGTTTATTCGTTTCAATAATCAGGCTGCGCAGTTAGAACGAGCCCAAGGCTTAACACCATACCTGTTTGAGCGCTTAGAAGACCCGCACCAAGAAATTGCTTCATTAATTGCCCGTGGTGAATCCGAATCAGTTGAATTCAAAGAGGGGGCTTGTCTGAACCCGCATACTGGTCGAAAGGACGATCATATGTCGCAAAAAGTAGTGCGGGCAGTAGCATCTCTAATGAATAGCGTTCCTAAAGGTATTGTATTGATTGGTGTGGATGATTCTAACGCTGTCGTCGGTGTTGAACGGGAATATACGACGGCTGATCCGCGAAAAGGAAACTGGGATGGTTACGAACTGTTTTTGACGAACTTGTTAAATAGCTCGTTAAGCATAACGAACCCTTCCCGCTTTTATACGATTAGCCATGTATCGGTAAGCGGCAAGTTGGTCTGTCTGATCAAAACATCGAGGACAGATGAACCGGTCCTGGCCAATGATAACCTGTATATCAAGGAGGGGGTTCGGAGCAAAGAGCTTAAGTCAGCAGAAAAAGTCAAATTCATCAGAGATTGGTCAAAATGATGAGGGAACGATGGGACCTTATGACCCAGTGGAGAGAATTCAGGAAGAGGTAACGGCCGGCGAAGCCAAAGAGGCCCTGGCGCTTTGTCTTCGTTTCTTTGCTGCCACAAACGAGCAAGAGTTTATAACTATCTTCAACGAGATACTGGCCCGGCTAGGGCGTGAACCTCAACTGATTGACCCGCTGGAATTCCTATACTATACCCTGGCAGAACGCTCCCAGGCGAAAATTATATTGCTTAACGCAGCAACGGAATGGGCCAAAAAACGTGACCCGCAAGCAAGGGCAGTGGATATTGAACCACTTAACTGGTTGGTTACTGTGAAGACAGATAACGGTTATGAGGAGGTTCTAGCAAAAAGAGAAGCGCCAGAGAATGACGCCCGTATCGTTATGATTATGACGGCCGAAGAAGAGTGGGTATCAGTATATCCAGATTGGGATTACCACAAGTGGGTGGACAACAAGGGTGGTTAATCGTTAGAGTCATCGAGGTTAGCTCAAAAGGCGTCTGCGGCGACTTCTGGCTTATCGTCCGGCGGCAAGGCCTGATCCAGCACCTCAATCAGCACATCATCCACCGGCCGGTTACGTAAGCGGGCCAGTTTGCGGGCGCGCCGGTAAATTGGTTGGGGGATGGAAACGGATACTTGTTCAGCCATACAAACTGCTCCTGAGGCGGTTTTGCCAGTTCCTATTATACCGGAAATCTCCGCACCCCAGTACTTTGTCCACTTCGCACGAATTCCCCGGCCGGGTTTCGTGCAACCTGGTGATAGACTTCCTCAACCGGCCGGCCTATACTGCCCTTTCTGTTGGACGAGTCCATTAAAGGCCTAGAGGTGACTGGCACTTCCGGAGTGCTATCTCAGGCCAACGGTTCTCGAAAAAGTGCCAGTCACCTGAATACAAATTGTCCAACCGGAGGTAACAAACTATGAGCTATCTATCAACACCGGCCCAAAAGAGCATTGCCCTGGTGGCCCACGACAGCCAAAAGGGCAACTTGCTGGCCTGGGTTAAGTACAACCGTGAGATTTTGCGAGAACACCGCCTTTACTCGACCGGCACGACCGGCACGCTGCTGGAGAAGCAATTGGAATTGGAAGTCAACAAGCTGCAAAGCGGCCCACTCGGCGGCGACCAGCAGTTGGGCGCTAAAATCGTGGAGGGCGAAATTGACTTTGTCATCTTCTTCTGGGACCCATTGCAGGCCCAGCCCCACGACCCTGACGTCAAGGCCTTATTGCGCATGGCCGTGGTCTGGAACATTCCCATCGCCTGCAACCGGGCCACGGCCGATTTGATGATTTCTTCGCCCCTCATGCACGAGGCTTACATGCGCGAAATTCCAGACTATGAAGCCTATCACCAGCGGCCGCTTGAGCTGGACCCGGAAAGCCTGACCCCCTCGCCTAATTAGCCCCAACCCAACAAAACAAACTGACTGGCGGCCCCACTCCAACGAGCGGGGTCGCCCTTTTCACTCATTACTCCATTTCCACCTCTCCCCTGCCCCCCTGCTCCCCCTCTCCCCCTCTTCCCTCTAGGACTCCTATCTCATGATCTTTGTCACGCCAAAAGGTGATCTTTGCCACTTGTGAACGGCCGGCCATTTACTGTATTGTAGTGCGGTAATCAATAAGTAAGTGCCAGGTGTCAAGTGTCAGGTTTAAGAAAGGAGAGTTAGGTGAACGGGTTTAAACGTCAAAATGGGGTCAAGGCATCACGGGCAGGGGGTTCCTGGCCGATGCCGTCTTTTAACGGGGAGCAGGTGTCGGCCGATGACCTGGTTGATCTGTACTTCCACGAGATGGGGCGGGAGCCGCTGCTCTCGGCCGAGGAGGAGGCGCGGCTGGCCCAGGCCATTGAAAGTGGTCAGGCGGCGGCGCAACGGCTGGCCAAAGAGGACGCCTTCGAAACAGACAGGGAATCATGGCAGCGGACCTGGGAGGCGGGCGAGGCGGCCCGGAGCCGCCTGATTCAGGCTAACACTCGCCTGGTCGTCAGCATTGCCAAAAGATACCGCAACCGGGGCCTGCCCTTCCTCGACCTGATCCAGGAAGGCAATCTGGGACTGATGACGGCCGTGGACAAGTTTGACTACCGGCTGGGCCACCGCTTCAGCACCTACGCCACCTGGTGGATCCGCCAGGCGGTCTCACGGGCGCTGGATAGCCAGCGCAACACCGTTCGCATCCCCATTCACTGGATGGAACACATCGGCCGGCTCCACCAGGCCACGCAGGAGCTGGCCCAACGCGAGGGGCGGGAGCCAACTATAGAGGAAATTGCCGATCACGTCACCATGCCCGCCGAGCAGGTCCGCGCCCTGCTGCTGGCCAACTGCCAGCCGGCCCACCTGGACCAGCCGAGCAAGGCCGGCTCGGACGACAATCTAGGCGAGTTTATTGAGGACCTGGACGCGCCGGAACCGGCCGAAGTTGTGGCCGGTTCCATGCTCATCGAGGAAATAGACCAAGCCCTGGAAAAGCTGGGGCCACGCGAGGCCCAAATTCTGCGCCTGCGCTACGGCCTCCAGGACGGCGAGCCCCACACCCTGGAAGAGGTCGGCGAAATGTTTGGCATCTCCCGGGAACGGATCCGCCAGGTAGAAAAAGAAGCACTGAAGAAGCTCCGCCGCTCCAAGCTGGCCGGGTATTCAACCGGTGTCAAGTATCAGGTGTCAGGTGTCAGGTGATAGGGGACAGGGAACAGGGAACAGGTGACAGGTAGGCGAGTGGGCCGCCCAACCCAATCCAAAATCGTGGCGAACGCTTCGCGTTCGCCACTAAAATCCAAAATCGGGCTATAGTGGCAGCCAAAAAGCGAACTCGCTCCCCTGCCCGACGCCGGCGCTGGTGACGGCCACCCGGCCGCCGTGGGTCTCGACGATGGCCTTGACGATGGCCAGCCCTAACCCGGTCCCGCCCCGGTCGCGGCTCCGGCCGCTGTCGGCGCGGTAAAAGCGGTCAAAGACGTGGGCCAGGTGCTCCGGGGCAAGGCCCGTGCCGCTGTCGCGAACGGTCACCTGGAGGCTGTCCGCCACCCGTTCCAGTTGGACCGTGATCGCCCCCCCGTCCGGCGTGTGACGCAAGGCGTTGTCCAAGAGGTTATGGACCACCTGCCGGATCCGCGCCGCGTCCACTTCAATCACCGGCAACGCGCCCAGTAGCTCCACCTGCAAGCTAATTGACCGGCCGGCTGCCAACGGTTTAAAGCCGGCGGCCGTCTCCTTCAACAGGTCGGCCATGTCCGCTGCCTGTTTGTGCAGCGGCAATTGGTGCGCTTCGGCCTGGGCCAGCACGTGCAGGTCGTTGACCAGCGTGGTCAGGTGGTGCGTCTGGTCCACCAGCCGGGCAATCTCTTCCTTCGACAGCGGGTAGACGCCGTCCAGGATGGCCCGCAAGTTCCCCTGCAAGACGTGCAGCGGGTGACGTAACTCGTGGGCCACGTCGGCCAGCAGATTGCGCCGCAGCGTTTCGGCCTGCTGCAACTGCTCGGCCATCTCGTTAAAGGCGCTGGCCACCGCCACCAGCTCCCGGCTGCCACGCCCTGCCACCCGCTGGCTGAAATCTCGGACTTCAATGGCTCGCGCGGCCGTTTCCAGTTGTTGCAACGGCGCCGTCAGGCTGCGGCTCAGCCAGACCCCGACCACCAGGGCGGCGGCCGCGCCTACGATAATGAGTGCGGCAATGCTGGCCAGCGCATCGGCCACGGCCGCCTCCCGCAGACGCTCCATCGTTCCTTCCGGCAGCGATTCGGCCACTTCCGGCAGCGCCTGGCGCAGCTCGATAAATGCCGATGGCCCGGTGAAGGAAAACAAAAGAATCCGGCCGAGGAAAGGGGACAGGGTGATAAAGAAAGCGACCCCGACGATAACCAGGCTAAAGCGGACCCACAGGCGGTTCACGCCTCTTCTCCCTCGTCCAGGCGATAGCCCACGCCGTAGACCGTTTGAATGTAGGTCGGCTCCCTGGGGTTTGGCTCGATTTTCTGGCGCAGGTTGCGGATGTGGCTGTCCAGCGTCCGGTCAATGCCCTCGTAATCGGCCCCCAACCCCTTGCTGATCAGCTCGCTGCGGGTGAACACGTAGCCGGCCTGCTCCATGAGGACGCGCAGCAAATTAAACTCCGTCGCCGTCAGGTTGATCACCCGGTCATGAACCCGTACCTCCCGCCGCCCCAGGTCCATCTGCAAGGCCCCCACCTGCAAGATGGCCGGCTGGAACACGCCGGGCTGGCGCAGCCGGGCCCGCACCCGCGCCACCACTTCGCGCGGGTTGTACGGCTTGGTCACGTAATCGTCGGCCCCCATCTCCAGCCCCACGATTTTATCCAGGTCGTCCACCCGGGCGGTCAGCATAATGATCGGAATGGTGGCCAGGGAGGCGTCGGCCCGGATCAACCGGGTGAGGTCGTAGCCGTCGGTGTCGGGCAGCATCAGGTCGAGCAAGAGCAGGTCGGGCTTCTCGCGGCGGAGCGTATGGACGGCCGTCTCGCCATTGTAGGCCACCAGGACTTCGTAGCCGGCCTGCTCCAGGTAAGCCCGCATCAGCCGCACTACCTCCCGGTCGTCGTCCACCACCAAAATCCGCTGTTTAGCCATGCCTCTATCATACACAGCGAGACTACAAAAGTCTCCAAGACTTTTGTGGTCTCACTCGTACCGCAGCGCCTCAATCGGCCGCAACCCGGCCGCCCGCCAGGCAGGGTAAATGCCAAAAACCAGGCCGACGGCGACGGCAAAGCCGGAGGCCAGCAGGACCGTGCCCACGTCCACGATAGTGTTCAACTCCATTAACTGTCCCACCGCCTGGGAAATTCCCCAGCCGATGAGGATGCCGATCAGGCCACCCAAGAGACTCAACAGAACCGACTCCAGCAAAAACTGGATCAGGATGTCTCGCTTCAGCGCGCCAATGGCCTTGCGAATGCCGATTTCTCGCGTCCGCTCGGTCACACTGACGAGCATGATGTTCATGATGCCGATGCCGCCGACGACCAGGGAAATGGCGGCAATCGCCCCCAGGAAGGCGGTCAGCGTCGCCGTAATGGCGTCGAACGTTGCCAGCAAGTCGCTCTGGCTGAAAATGGAAAAATCGTCGTCGGCCGCGTAGGTGATGTCGTGCTGGCGGCGCAGCGTTTCCGTAATCTGGGCGATGGCCGCGTCGGTCTGCGCCTCACTCGCCGCCTGGATGGTAATGTTGTTGACCGCCTTTTCTCCCTGGCGGGTGCGGTCAGTGTACAGCCGGCTGTGGGCCGTCGTGATGGGCATAAAAACGTTGCCATCGCTGTTGTTGAAGCCGCTGCCGGAGGGGACCAGAACGCCGACTACCTCGTAACTGACGCCGTTGATTTTGACCGGCTGGCCGACCGGGTATTCCTCGCCAAAGAGATCGGTCGCCGCCTCCGAACCCAGGACCACCACTCGCGCCCGGGTGGCCTCGTCTCCGGCCGTCAGGCCGTCGCCGCCCTGAAATTCATTCAGGTTGTTGACCGCCAGGTAATTGGCCGTCACGCCGGCCACCGTCGTCCGCAGCGAGGTACTGCCATAGACGACCTCCTGCGTGCCCTGGACAATGGCCGATACCTGGCTGACGGCCGGGGCGTTCAGCGGGTCAGAGAGCGCCTCCACGTCGGCCATGCTCAGCGCCGGGTAGCCGTCGCTGTTGTCCGAGTTGGTGATAATGGAAATCAGGTTGGTGCCAAAAGCCTGGATTTCGCTGGTGATGGACGAACTGACGCCGTTGCCGATGGACAGGAGGGCAATGACGGCGGCCACGCCGATAATCACCCCCAGCATCGTCAGCGCCGAGCGCAGCTTGCTGGCCATCAGGCTATCCAGGGCTGTTAAAAAGCTTTCACTCAGGTTCATATTAACTCTCGTCATCTCGTAGTGCAGGCTGTTAGCCTGCGCCCTGGGCCGGACTGAGCACCGGCTTCGCGCCATCTCCTTCAGCGGCCGGCCGGTCCTGGTAGTCGTCGCTGACGACGAGCCCATCTCGAATCCAGATAATCCGCTGGGCGTGCCGGGCCACGTCCTGGTCGTGGGTGATGACCACGACCGTCATGCCCTGGGCGTGCAACTCGGAAAAGATGCGCAAAATCTCCTCGCCGGAGGCGGTATCCAGCGCCCCGGTTGGCTCGTCGGCCAGGATAATGTTCGGCCGGGGGGCCAGCGCCCGGGCAATAGCTACCCGCTGCTGCTGTCCGCCGGAGAGTTCGTCAGGCCGGTGGTCCAGCCGGTCGCTCAGGCCGACGGCCGCCAGCGCCTCGCCGGCCCGTTGGAATCGTTCCGCCCGGCCCATCCCAGCATACATGAGCGGCAAAGCGACCTGCTTCAGGGCCGTGGTCCGGGGCAGCAGGTTAAACTGCTGGAAGACAAAACCGATGCGGCGATTGCGTATCCGCGCCTGTTCGTGGTCGTTCATCCGGCTGACGTCAATGCCGTCCAGGGTATACATCCCGCCGCTTGGCGCGTCCAGGCAGCCAATCAAGTTCATTAGCGTACTCTTGCCCGAACCGGACGGTCCCATAATGGCCACAAACTCGCCATCGGCAATCGTCAGGTCTATACCCCGCAGGGCATGGACCTGCTGCTTGCCCATCTGGTACGACTTGGTAATGTTTTTCATGTGAATCATAACGTCATTCCTGCGTAGTAACCTCCCGGAGGTTGGCGATTACGCCGGGCGGCCCGGCGAATCGCTTGAACCTCCGGGAGGTTACGGCTCTAATCACCACCGCCAAACAACCCGCCGCCACCACCGCCCGGCCCATTACCGCCTGGCCCGCCACCCTGCCCTGGCCCAAGGACCGGCTGGGCCTGGGGCGCGCCGATCAGCAGTTCGTCCCCGGCCTGCAGGCCGCCAGTAATCTGGGTAAAGTCGTCGTCGCGCAGGCCAATGGTGACCGGCGCAGATCGGTAGGCGGGATTCCCCTGGGCGTCTCGCTCGACCAGGGTCACGCTGTACGTCCCATTGTCCCGGTCGGCCTGGATGGCGGCGTTGGGGACCAACAAGATACCCTCACGACGGGCGGTCTCCAGGCTGGCGTTGGCCGTCATCCCCACTCGCACCGGCCGGTCGGTCTGGGCCAGGCTCAGGTAGACCTGGTAAGTGACCAGGGCGCTGTCCGGGCTCTGGCTGGCGCGCGGGGCAATGAGCGTTACCTCGCTGGCAATGGCCACGTCCGGCCAGGCCTCTAACGTCACCACGGCCGGTTGCCCCAGGCGAATGTCGCCGATATCCACCTCGTCTACCTCCAGCACCACCTCCAGGCTGCCGCTATCCACCATCTCAACCAAGACGTCGCCGGCCTGCTCGCCCACGGCCACCTGGACGGCCGTCACCCGGCCGTCAAACGGGGCCGCGAGCGTGGCCGCCGCCAGCTCATTTTGGGCGCGCTGCAACTGGATGCGGGCGTTCTCTACCTGGACTTCGGCCATCGTGATTTCGGCCGGCGACGGACCGCGCTGCAAGTTGGCCAGCTCGGCTCCAGCCTGGGCCAGATCAGCTTCGGCGGCGGCAATTTGCGACGCCGACGGGCCTAGCAAAAGCAGGTCAAGTTGGGCCTGGGCTGCGTCTCGTTGGGCAGCAGCCAGGGCCAGCCCGGCCTGGGCCACGGCAACGTCGCTGGCGTCGCCGTTCAGCAAGAGGTCCATCGTCTCCTGAGCCGCCGCCAAGTCGGCGTTGGCCTGGACCGCCGCCGCGCGGGCCGCCAACTCCATCTCGGCCAGCCTTTCTTCGGTCAGGAAGTTATTAGGTTCCGTCACCAGGATGGTGCTGTGCTGCTCGGCCGCCAGCGTTGCCGCGGCCTGGGCCTGGTCCAGGGCAATTTGCGCCGCCCGGATCTCCTCTTCGCTGGCCTCGCCCGAAGCGCTGTCGAGCCGGGCCGCCGCAGCGGCAATGTCTGCCTGGGCAGCGCGCACTCCGGCTTCGGCTGAAGCGATCTCATCCTGGCTGGGGCCAGCCAAAATGTCCTGCAGGTTGGCCTGGGCCTGGGCCACCGCCGCCCCGGCCGCAGCCACGTCGGCCGCTGAAGCTGGCGTGAGCAGGTCGGCCAGGTTGGCCTCTTGAATGGCCAGGCCCTGTTCGGCTGAAGCCACCGCCCGCTCCAGGGCGGCCGTGTCCAGCCTGAGCAGCGGATCGCCGGCCTTGACTTCATCCCCGGCGGCCACGTAAATCTCGGCCACCGTGCCGCCGGCCGCCAGCGCCAGTTGCGCCTCGCGCCGGGCGACCACCCGCCCGCTGGCAGTGGCGCTGGCCGACAGGTCGCCAATGAAGGCGGTCACAATTTCGCCAGCTGCGCTCTGCGCCCCCGGCGCGGCCGCGGCCGCCCGTGACCGCACCACCAGCCAGGCCACCCCCAGGCACAAAACAACTGCCAGCAGCCCGCCACTTATCGCCAGCCATCTCTTCCGTCGTTTACGATTCTCTTCACTCATTACGGTACTCCGTTCTCTAATCTCCCCCCTGCGGCCCAAACGTTTCCACCGGGGTGGTATTGCGAATCAACAACTGATCTCCTTCACTCAAGCCGTCCAGGATTTGGGTATACTGCCCGTCGCGCACGCCGACGGTAACCGTTACTGCCTGCGCCGCGTCCCCCTGGACCAGGTTCACGCTGTACGTCCCGGTGGAACGGTCCACCTGGAGCGCCCGGTTCGGCACGAGCAAAACGTCTTCGCGCTCGGCCGTCACCAGGCTGGCGTTGGCGGTCATGCCCACGCGGATGGGCAGGTCTGTCTGTTCCAGGCTCAGCCGCACCTCGTAGGTGATGAGGGCGCTCTCCGGGTCGGCCGTGGCGCCGGGGGCGATGAACAAGACCTCGCTGTCAATCTCCACGTCCGGCCACGTCTCCAGCGTCACCAGCGCCGGTTGCCCCACCGCCAGGGCGCCCACGTCTATCTCGTCCACTTGCAAGGCTACTTCCAGGGCGCTGGTGTCGGCCAGCTCCACGACCACGCCACTGGCCATCTCCCCAGGGTTGGCCTGAACGGCCGTGACCACGCCACCGAAAGGCGCGACCAACGTAGCCTGGGCCAGCGCGTCCTGGGCGTCGGCCAGGGCCAGGCGTGCCTGCTCTACCTCGGCCCCGGCCACCTGGAGCTCACCGGCCGACGGCCCGGCCAGCAGCCCGGCCAGCGTCGCTTCGGCCTGGGCCAGTTGGGCCTGGGCGCCGGCCAGCTCCACTGCCGTGGCCCCGGCCGCTTCCAGGTTGTAATCTGCCTGGCTGCCATCCACCCGGGCCGAAGCGGCGGCCACGCTGCCGGCGGCCGCGCTGGTGTCTGGCCCGGCCAGCAGGTCGTTCAGCTCAGCCTGGGCGGTGGCCAGGGACGCTTCGGCGGCCAGCATGGCTTCGTGCGTGGCCTGGTTAGGGTTGGCTTCGTTGGCCTCGCGGGCGCGCTCCAGGTTGGCCTGGGCTGCCAGCACGGCCGCTTCCGCCTGCTGGATTTGTGAGGTGGTGATGGCATCCTCAGCGCCGGCCAGCTCGGCCGAGGCCGACCAGAGCGACGCTTCGGCCGAGTCAAGGTTGGCTTCGGCAACGGCCAGCTCGGCCTCGCTGGGGCCGGCCAGCAGGTCGTCCAGGTTGGCCTGGGCGCTGGCCACGGCCGCCTCGGCCGCAGCGACGTCCGCTTCACCCGGGCTTTCCTGCAAGCTGGCCAGCGTGGCTTCTTTCAGCCGCAGGTTTTGCCCGGCCTCGGCCACGTTTAGCGCCAGGCCGGCCGTGTCCAACTGCAGCAGCGTCTCCCCCGCCTGGACCACGTCCCCGACGCGGACGTGGACCTCAACTACCCTGGCCGGCGTGGTGACGGAAAGGGCTGCTTCCTGGCGGGCGACCACCCGGCCGCTGGCCGTCGTCGTCGCCGCCAAATCGCCGATAAAAGCGGTCACCACCTCGCCCTCTCCTGTCGCTTGCGAACCCGGCTGCCCAAGTTGGGCGCAGGCGGCCAGCAGGAAAGCAGCCATAACCAGCCAGGTTCCTGGCAGCCAGCGGAGATAATTCTTTTTCCTTCGTATCACGACTGCTCCTAAAAGTAGCTGGCAGCTATTAGCTGGCAGCTATTAGTTATCAGCTTTCAGCTTTAATCGAATAGTGCGCCAAACGTCATTTGATGGTCTGAGGAGTTCGCATCTGAGGATGCGAACGGCGGGCATCGGAGTCCTCAATTCATGATTGACAGAGCACTAAAACCTAAAATCCAACAACTCATATTACCGAACTAATCTGCAAAAGTTATGCAGGCCGCGTGCAAGGGTTGAGCAATCGTAACTGCTCAGGCCGGTCTCATGACCAAAGCTGTCTTGCGGGTGGATCTGGTTCCCCTGTGGCTCACTGGCGTGGACACTAGCCGGGTTAAAGGACGACGTCCGGCCAAAACTGGAGAAATAGTAGCTACAAGCTGCTCCCGGCGGCGCGCTTCCAGGAGGCTATGGAATGGCCTGGAGAGTGGTATCGAACGATCACCGGGCGGAACATCCCCTTCTGAAATCACCAGCTACCATCTTTCAAATCACCGTCCCATCAGGAATAATCGCATTCTTGGGCACGATAACAATGCCGTCGCGAGCCAGCCAGTTCTCGTGATCCTCATTGGGCCGGCCGGGGATGTGGCGGACAATCACCCGTTGGCCGATGCGGCTGTTCTTGTCAATGATCGCCCCGTCAATGACCGAGCCTGTGCCAATGCCCATGTCCGGCCGGCCCAGCCGCCGGTTCTCTTCCCGTTCCTCCGGCGATTCATAATAGTCCGCGCCCATGACAATGGTATTGTGAATCGTCACGCCGTCGTAGACGATGCTGCGCAGGCCGACGACCGAATAACGGATCGTCGCCTCCCGGATACGGCAGCCGTCGGCCAGCAGGACGCTGTGCAGGCTGCCGCCTTCCACCTTGGAGCCGGGCAGGAAGAGGGGGCGGGTATAAATCGGCCGGACCGGGTCGTAGAGGTTAAAGCGAGGCAAGGGGGCGGCCATGTCCAGGTTGGCCTCGTAAAAGCGGCGGATGGTCCCCACGTCTTCCCAATAGTCGTCAAACACGTACCCTATCACCCGTTGCGTCTCAATGGCCGCCGGGATGATGTGCCAGCCAAAGTCAGTGCCCGAGTTTGTTTCCAACATGGCAAAGAGCGTGTCCGTGTTGAATACGTAAATGCCCATTGAAGCCATGTAAGGTTTTCCGGGAAAGGTCCCGCTTTCCAGGCCGGCCCACTCGTCGTCGTGTTGGGGCTTCTCCACAAAACGGGTTACCTGCCCGGCCGGGTCCAGCTTGAGAATGCCAAAGGACGAACCCTGGGCCCGCGCGACCGGGTGAGCGGCAATGGTTACGTCGGCCTGCATGTCCAGGTGGCGCTGGATCAGCTTGCGGTAATCCATGAGGTAGAGGTGGTCGCTGGATAGAATGAGGGTGTATTGGCAGCCGGCGGCGCGGATCGCTATAGTTTGTTTGCGGAAGGCGTCGGCCGTGCCCAGGTACCACTCCCCGGTCTCCGGCGTCTGCTCGGCAGCCAGGATTTGCACCCAACCGCCGGTAAAAATATCCCGCCAGTAAGTCCGGTGGATGTGCCGGTGCAGTGAAGCCGAGTTAAATTGAGTCAGGACGGCAATCCTCTCGATACCGGCATGGAAACAGTTGCTCATCGGCACGTCAATCAGGCGGTACTTCCCGGCCATCGGAATAGCCGGCACCGTCCGGTCGCGGGTCAGCGGATACAACTCGTTGCTAATACCCCCACCCAGGATAACGGCTAATACATCGCGCACGTCCATTCTCTTCTCTCTTTACACCAGAGCAACCTCCCGGAGGTTTCGGAACCTCCGGGAGGTTGCTATTATATCCGGCCGCTCCACTTCAGCGCTCGCAAGGCTTCCAACGTGGTCTGGACGTCCTGGCCAGCCCCGTCTTCGCCTGGCCAGCGGCCGTCCTCACTTTGCAGGCTCATTAACCTGTCGCCGGCCCCGGCTAGCAACGAATGGCCGGGCCGGACGCCGGCGCTAATCAGGGCCGTCACCAGCCAGGCCAGGCTGCCGGCCGCCATGTCCGAGAGCCGGGTCTCCAGGTAGGCCAGCGTCGGCTGGGCTACTTCATCCCACCCCACCCGGGACCATAGCCCGGCCGCCAGCCAGTGGGCCTGGAGAAAGCCCGGCAGCCGGCCGTCAGAAGCCACATGGCTCCGCAAGAAGTAGGCCGCCCGGCGCGCCGCCTCTCTGTTCTCAGCCAGCATCCCCAGCCAGAAGCCGCCATTGGCCGTCAGGTAAAGCCTGGCGGCCAGGTCGCCCGGCGTGGCCCAGGGCGGGGCCAGCGATTGAACACTTTCGTCTTCTGCCCAACTGCCGTCCTGGCGCTGGCGGGCCAGCAGGAACTGGACAGCGCGTCCCACGGCCGGGTGGGCCGCCACGACCCCCAACTGCTCGGCCTGGGCCAGCCGGAAGCAGGTCGCGTCCACCGAGCTATAGTCGGGCGCCCAAAAGGGCGGCCAGCCACCATCCGGCCGCTGCCCGGCCAGCAGGCCGTTGACCACCTCTCCGGCCGGAATCTCCCCAAAAAGAATATAGCGCAGCCGGGCCTTCTCGCTCTCGTTGCCCGTTCTATTGACAAATTCGACGGCTGAGGCAATGTTCATGGCCCTAATTTACTGTGCTCGCCCGCCGGTGACAAATCAGAGATTCTGTTTATACTACTCCTCTGCTGGCTGTGGCCGGTTCCCTGACTATGGCTGGTTTCCAGCCACGGCCACCCCTGTAAACCTATCTACAAAAAAGGAGACTAACTAAACGTGAGAAGATACCGGCTTTTACTACTGCTGATGTTGCTTCTAGCAGCCTGTTCGTCAGAGTCCACGCCGGCCGCCGTAGAGCAAACCATCACGGCCACTGACGTAGCCTTTGACGTCACCCGTTTTGAGGCAACGGCCGGCCAGCCCGTCAAGGTGACGTTGCAAAACGAGGGGGCCTTAGAGCATGATTTCTCCATTCTGGAGATCCCGCACTCCGGCGAGCCTGTCGTCGAAGGCTCAGAAGAGGGCGAGATGGAGCATGACATGGGCGCGATGGCTGAGGAACCGGAGATCCACGTGGCCGCCCCGGCCGGCGGCAGCGGCACGGTCGAATTTACCCCTTCGGAACCGGGAGAATACGAGTTCTTCTGCTCTGTGACCGGCCACCGTGACGCAGGAATGAAAGGGACGCTGGTGGTGAACGCCTCCTGATTCGTGGTTGGGGCTTCTCACTGGCCGGCTACCTGGTAAATGGTGGCCTGAACATATAGGGTATAACGGCCGGCAGACATGGCCTGGCTGAGCCCCTCTCGGGTTAACGGCGACTGGTCAAGCCACCCGGACACTCGATACTGCTCAATGGCAAATTGCTGGCGGCCGGCCGGAATGAGAATGTCTCCCAGGGCGTTGGCGTAATCCGGCCAGTAGGGACCGCCGGCCGGCCCTCCTTCCAGGGCAACTACATATTGCGAACCGGTAGTCTGAATCTGTCGTCGCGTCTCAGCAATTTGTTCCGGCCGGGGCTCCTGCAAAAATACCCAGGGCAAACTTAGCTCATGGTAGCGCGCCCCTGGCGGCGGGTTGCCGGTTGCCCGGCGCCATTCCAGGGTGGCCGCACTGAACTGGTCCCAGGGGTTGACCAGGTAGAAACGCTGTCCGGCCGTTTGTTGTTCAATCCAGGCTGCCAGGGCATTGGCCTGGGGGCTGGTCTCATATTGGGCCTGGAGCAGCAAGGGATAGGCCCGCAAGCGTTCCCCCAGCACAGGCACGACGCTCACAAGGCATACCGCCAGAAGCGTGACGGCCGCCGCTAGGCGCTTCTCCAGCCTGGGCCACTGCCTTTGCCAGTCGGCGGCCAGCCAGGCTAACATGGCCCCCGTCAGAAGATAGGCGGCCGGGATAAAGGTGACGATGAAGCGTGGCGTTTTTTGGGAGTTAATAAGCATTTCCAGCAGACCCACTGCCAGGTAAAGCAAAAGCAGGCGCAGCCCCCGGTGGCGCCACTGGACGCCGGTCCAGATCACGCTGGCCACCATGACCAGGGTGAAGAGCGGCGACGGGGCGTAGTGGAGGACAATGCTACGTGGGTAAAAAAGTACTCCTTCCCGGCTGAACCGTTCCGCCACCGGCTGGGAGGCAACGTAGGCCAGAAGGCCATTCAGCTTGTACGGCGGGCCAAACCAGGCCAGCATGGCCAGGACAAAAGGGCCGAACAACCAGCCCCACCGCCACAGGAGGGGCCTAACCCACTCCAGGCGACGTTCCGGCTTTGGCGGTGAGAGCGCCGCCGAAAACCCCATGATCGCCAGGGTGGCCAGGCTGGCCAGACCGTAGGTGTACTTGGTCAGGAAGGTTAGCGTCAGCAGTAGACTGGTAAACAGCAACCGGGCGGCCGAGGGCCGTTTCATGGCTCTCAGATAAGCCCATAGCAAAGCGAAACTCACCAACAGGCCGGGGGTTTCTAACATGGCCAGCGGCGCATGGTCCAGGATGGGCTGGGCTGTCAGGGTCAGGCTGCCGGCGACCAGCCCCACCAGCCAACCGCGCGCTTCGTCTAGTTCTAGGCCGACGGCGTATATAACGAGGACGGCCGCGAACAGGCAAGCCAGGCTGAACATCCGGGCGACGACGGGGGTCGCCCCAAACACCAGGTAGGCCACGGCTCGCAGCCAGGAGAAAGTGGGCGGGTAGTACGCTTGCTGGTAGGAATCACGGAGAAAGGCCCGGAAGTCTCCGGCCCGCAAATCAAGGGTTAAAATCAGCGCATTGTTGGCGTGGGTGGCTTCATCCGTGTCAAAAGGATAGTCCTGGTAAATAATAATTTGTTGGGCGATAAAAAGCGCGGCCAGGCTGTCAAGAATCAGCAAGACCAGCAGCGCAACCAGCCGCGCGTCAAGGCGCTTTTCGTTCGGGTGAGGCACATGGCTAATTATACACGTACCAGGCCGCCAGGCTCACCCCCAGCGCCGGCGTATCAGACGGAGTAACCAACCAGGCAGCCACGTAGCCCTGGTTGCCCTCGATGTCGCGCACGTGCAGCCACTGGTTTTGCCGGCCAATTTTACCCCCGGCCGGCATACCAGTTGCCGGCCAGCGCGCCCAGGCCAATAAGGCTGCTGCTCAAGAGAGGAATAACAGGGGTATGCAGGTTGGTTCCGGCAATAACGGCCGCCAGACCAAAGCCGACGACTCCGCCGGCGACGGTGGCTCGATAGTGCGCTGGTGTTAGCCAGCCCAGGCGGCACGCCAGCCAACCGGCCAGCAGCACACCCACCAACCCACCAATGACAGCGCCCACAAAGACGCCTGGATCACCTATAAGGGCGCCGCCCAGAATAGAGCTGGGGATGGTCATGAAGCCGGCCACACCGCACATCAGTAAAACGAGCCTGATTTGTTGCCAGATGTTCATATCGCCCTAACAGGCAAGTTGCTGGCCAATCAGGCAGGCCCAGTTTTCGGCCAGAAAGTAGAGCACAAAGACGCCACCCACGACCAGGCACAGGCCCATTAAAACCAGGCTCCAGGGAGCGCCCTTGCGAATGACGACTGTTAGCACCTCGTCACCGCTCCAGTCCAGCCTGAGATGCAGGCGCGGCAGCAAGAATAGCGCCAGGGCCAGGGCCGGCCCGCCGAGGATAAAGGCGTCAAACACCTGGCGCACCAGCCAGGGAGTGGTCTCGGCCGACAACGGGGCAAAGGGGTCCCATAGATTACTGAAACCCAGCGAGTATTTGAGGACGTTGACGGCAGCAAAGGAAAAGGAAAACAAAAGGAAGAGGGCACCCAACAGCACGAAAATCGTTTCTCTACGTTGCATCTGTCGTCTCCAGTTGGCGAAATGTTCGGTAGGAACGGTCACGGCCGCGTCGCGCAGCGCCCGCCACCACACCCCAATCAGGCCAGGCAACCCTCGCCTGCCGAGCGCATCCTGGCACAAATCGCCAAAAAGCTGGGCCATGTGCGGTCCAAACTCCCGCCGAAATGAAGCTGGATACAAGACCAGCAGCCGGCAGTAAAATTGGGTCGAATAAAGGCCGATTTTATTTTTTATCTGCCCCATCTGCGTCTTATCCTGCGGAGGATTGGAGCAATTGTTTCAACTGCGCCTGCTGGACCAACCCGGCCAGCCGCTTTGCTTCAGCTTCGGCAACCCGCCGGCCGAAATCCGTCAGCCAGTAGTAGCGGCGGCGTTGATCGTCCAGGGCCGGGTCCGGCCGGTCGCCCGACTCCTCAATCAGGCGGGCGTCCAACATGCGTTTGATAGAGCCGTAAAGTGTACCTGGCCCCAGGCGCACGGCGCCGTTGGTGAGTCGCTCCACCTCTTGCATGATGCCGTAACCATGCCGTTCCTCGTCGGCCAGGGCCAGCAAAATGTGAAAGACGGCCGGCGTCAGCGGCAGCAGGGATTCCGGTTCACCATTTTGAGCAGCCATCGAGCGCACCTTTACATCCGTATCGGATATATCCGTAACGGATATAGTATGCGCCGGATGGTGTGATTGTCAACACCACTTCCCCTCACCTTGCCCCCTGCCCCTTCACAGGTGACTGTCACTTGCGGAAGTGACAGTCACCTCGCTCTGGTAGCACATCTGTTTTGCTTGGGGTACACTAGGGGTTGCCACAAAGCCTTATGCCAGGCAGGTTAAATAACTGGAAAGTCATATGCCGACAAAAGCAGACCACTCTCACCTGGACGATCTTTTTCGTGACCCCAAGACCAAGTACAAACTCGACCTGTTTAAACCAAACGAGCGCGCCCGCTTGCAGCTCTTCGAGCAGGACGGCAAGCTGCGCATCCGCTGCCTGGTGCGCGGCCGTGACTTCATCGCCAAGCCCGAAGAAGTAGTCCGCCAACTGGTATTGAACCACCTGCACTACAGCCTGGGCTACGACATCAGCCAGATGGCCGTCGAAGTGCAGGTCAAGATGGGCAGCGCCTACAACAAAAAAGCGGCCGACATCGTCGTCTACCGCGAGCCGCACAAAATCACCCCCTACATCATTGTCGAGGTCAAAAAACCGGGCCGGCAGGACGGCCGCGAGCAGCTCCACAGCTACATGAACGCCACCGGCGCGCCCTTCGGCATGTGGACCAACGGCAGTACTGGCCTGCTGGGCGTTTCTTACGAGCTGCGCACCGAGCCCAACCTCTACGCCGAGCTGCCCCGCCTGCCGGCGGCCGGCGAATCGCTGGACGACGTGCTGGAGCCGATCCGCAAAAAGGACCTCAAACCGGCCGACGACCTGATTGCCCTGGTCAAGCAGATGCAGGAGGAAGTCCTGGCCAACGCCGGCGTCAACGTCTTCGAGGAGGTCTTCAAGCTCTTCTTCGTCAAGCTGTGGGACGAAGAAAGAACGGCCGACCTCCCCGGCGACGACCGCTCCGTCTGCCAGTTCCGCATCACCGCTGATCCCCCGGCGCAGCAATACTACCGCTTCAAGGGATTGCTGGACGAAGCCTGCCAGGAATACCCCGACATTTTCTCGCCCGGCACGAATTTTGACCTCTCGCCGGAAGCGCTCATGGTCGCCGCCTCTGTCCTGGAGCGGGTTCGCCTGACCGACACCGACCTGGAGTTGGTGGACCTGGCCTTTGAATACCTGATGAGTCCCGAAAGCAAGGGAGACAAGGGCCAATATTTCACCCCCCGCCAGGTGATCCGCATGGCCGTCAAGATGCTCAACCCCAAGATGAGCGAGTCCATGCTCGACCCGGCCTGTGGGCCGTGTGGCTTCCCCGTCCATACCCTGCTCCACGTGCGCGACCACGAGCTGCGCCACGGCTACCGCGATTGGGAAATCCGGTTGCAGCAGTACGGCCAGCGCCACATTTTTGCCACTGATTTTGATCCCCGTGTGGTGCGCGTGGCCAAGTTTATCATGCGCCTGGCCGGCGACGGCCGGACCAACGTCTACCGCATGAACTCCCTCGACCCCCGCGAGTGGCCCCGCGACCAGCAGTACCAGCAGCACATCGCCGGCCGGCCTTTCGACATCATCATGACCAACCCGCCCTTTGCCGGGACGATCCGCCACCCCCAAATCTTAAACACCTACGACCTGGCCTTCACCGAGACGCGCCGGCTGGCCAGGACCAAAGACGAGTTGCGCGTTATCCGCGAGCGCAAAGGGCAAAGCACCCAAACCCGCGACGTGCTGTTCCTGGACTACTGCCTGAACAAGCTGGCCCCCGGCGGCCGGCTGGCCATCGTCCTGCCCCAGGGCCACTTCAACAACATCAGCGCCGAGCAGACCCGCCGGACCCTCATGAGCCGGGCGCGTATCCTGGCCGTGGTCGGGCTGCACGGCAACGCCTTTAAGCCCCACACCGGCACCAAGACCAGCGTCCTCTTCCTGCAAAAATGGGCCGAGCCCGAAGCCAGCGCCTGGCGGGAGTGGTATGAAGAGCTGTACGAGCACGAACGGCAAATGGCCGAGTACGAGGCGTTGTTGCACTGGCGCAACCAGCTTTTGAAGCAGACGCCCGACCCGCGCCGGTTGCCGGCCCAGATCCGCCAGGAGCCGCCGCACCCCGGCCCGCCGCCCGCCCCACCCGGCGATTACCCGATCTTCTTTGCCACCAGCCGGCGCAGCGGCCGGGACAACAGCGGCAATTACGACCTCCTGAAAGACGCCGCCGGCAACGTGGTTCTCCGGCCGAAAACGGTGCTGGTCCATGACGAGGACGGGCAGCGGGTGGAGACGGAACAGATGCGCCAGGCCCTCAATACTGACCTGGACGACATCGCCGATGCCTTTCTGGCCTGGGGTAGAGAGCAGGGGCTAGATTTTTTAACAGGTAGCCCCTACGACGGCCGTTCTTTCAACGAGGTCGTGGTAGGGGCAAACCTGGACGTATCTTCTGTTTCCGCACACGATTTAGGGGATATCAGCCGGCTCGACGCCGAGTATTACCGGCCGGCTTATTTAAAGGCCAATTATCGGATCCACCAATACCCAAACGTCTACCTAGGGAACATAGCCTTCATTACAGATGGTCAGCACGGCTACCACGAAGTTGATGAAACCAGCAGTATTAAGCACATTACAGCCAAATGTATTACCAATGGTCGCATAGACGTCAGTCAAGCAGAACGATTAGCAGAATCTACCCACCTCAATAACTTACGTTCAGCCTGTGAGCCTGACGATGTGATACTAACAACAGCAGGTACTATCGGTAACGCTGGCATCGTCACGCCTGATATCTTGCCGGCAAACATGGACCAGGATGTAGCCCGTATTAAGGTTCTGGGATCAGAACAACTTAATCCCTGGTATTTAATGGTTTTTCTCAACTCATTTTACGGCCGCTTTCAGACCACGCGAGAAACTACTGGCCAGATTCAAGGACATCTGTCATTGGTCAAAGTTAGCACGCTTCAAATTCCCATACTTACCTACCCAGAACAGCATGAAATAGCTCGTTTGGCTCAAAGCTCTATAGCCATCTTGCAAGAGAGCGAGCGGTTATACCAGGAGGCGGAGCAAATGTTGATGAATGCGCTTGGCATACCGGACCTAGATTTGTCAGATGAGCTTTACAATCTGTCAACCCTATCTGAAGTTTGGAACGCTAGCCGTCTTGATACTGACTACTTTGAGAAACGGTATAAAACCTTACTGACTCATGTGAAAAAATTCGCAACCAAAGCAATAGGTGAAGTCGCACTCTTAAGGCAGGAGCGTTTTGTGCCACAAGAAAAAGTTGCTTTTGAGTACATTGAAATTTCGAGTATAAACTTAAGCAACGGTTTGTGTTCTTCAAAGCAGTTATGGGGAGAAGATCCTCCAGATCGAGCACAACAAATTGTTCGTAAAGGGGATGTGATTACTTCTACAGTGCGACCAATACGCGGTGGGACAGCCTTGATACAATCAAGCCAAGACGGGTATGTTTGTTCCTCAGGCTTTGCTGTTCTTCAACCGTACGCAGTCTCGCCAGAGTACCTGTTGACCTACTTAAACCTTTGGTGCTAGTGGGTCATAGGCTGAAATTGGCAATGGAGAGATGGACAAAGCCGTCTTCATCGGGTTCCAAGCCATGCCACTCAACCAGGATATTG
>JAKEFB010000281.1 GCA_022616275.1 Chloroflexota bacterium | reverse complement strand
TTGATGACCGGCCCCCCAGGAGCCGGCAAGACGTTGATCGCCAAATCGCTGCCGGGCATTTTGCCGCGCATGTCGGTGGACGAGGCGCTGGAAGTGACCAAGATTTACAGCGTGGCCGACCTGTTGCCGGCCGATACGCCGCTCATCCGCCACCGGCCGTTCCGGGCCCCCCACCACACCATCAGCTACGCCGGGCTGGTGGGCGGCGGGGCCTGGCCGCGGCCGGGCGAGATTTCCCTGGCCCACCGGGGTGTGCTTTTTTTGGACGAATTGCCGGAATTCGGGCAGAATTTAATCGAGGTGCTGCGCCAGCCGTTAGAAGGCATGCCCCGCGAGGTCTCTATCTCGCGGGCGTCGGGGACGGTGACGTACCCGGCCAACTTTATGCTCGTGGCCGCGCAGAACCCGTGCCCGTGCGGCTATTTCGGTGACCCGGCCCACGCCTGTACCTGCTCCAACAGTATGATCACCCGCTACCAGAAGCGCATTTCCGGGCCCTTGATGGACCGCATTGACATTCACGTGGAAGTACCCAGAGTGGAATTTGACAAGCTGACGGCCGAGCGGCGTGGCGAGCTATCCGGCGCCGTCCGCCAACGAGTGGAGGCGGCCCGCGCCCGGCAGGCGGAGCGCTTTGCCGGGACGATGCTTTATAGTAACGCCGACATGGGCACGGGCGAGGTGCGCCGCTTTTGCCCGCTGGACGAGACCGGCCGGCGGCTGATGAAGAGCGCCATGGCCCAGATGAGCCTCAGCGCCCGCGCCTTCCACCGGGTTCTGAAAGTCGCCCGGACGATTGCCGACCTGGCCGGCGAGGAGAACGTCCAGCCGGCCCACCTGGCCGAGGCGTTGCAGTACCGGCCGCGGAATTAGTAAGGAGTTAGAGTTAGAGTCAGGTATACTCTAATTCTAACTTAAAACTTTAACGCAAAGTGGAGTAGGCAGTGACAGGTGGTAATCGTGTACGTTACGACGAAGCGCTCCGGCGCGGGCTGGCTTATAACGCCGCCGGGCAGTGGCAGGAGGCCATTCGCGCCTTTCGCTTTGCCATCAACGAATTTCCCCAGGAGCCGCTGCCTTACGCCGGCCTGGGGGAGGCCTGTTTCGGCCTGAAGCAGGTAGACCGGGCGCTGGACTGTTTCAAGCTGGCGGCTCGCTACTCGCACGGTAACATCGCCTATATGCGCAAAGTGGCCGACTTCCAGGAACGGCTCGGCCGGCTAAACGATGCCAGCCGGACTTACCTGGCAGCCGGCGAGATTCACCTGCGCAAACGTGAGCTGGAAGACGCCGTTGACAACTGGGAACGGGCCGTACGATTGGAGCCGAACCTGCTGGCGGCGCACCAGCGGCTGGCGATGGTCTTCCAGCGCCAGGGCGAGGCGCGCAAGGCGGTCCGCGAGTACCTGGCCATTGCCCGGATCTTGCAAATGCAAGGCGAGCAGAAAAAGGCGCTGCAAATGTGCCTGGCCGCCCGGCGGCTGGACCCGGAAAATAAGGACGTGCAGGTGGCCATTGAGTTGATCCGCCTGGGGGAGGCGGCTTTCCGGGAAGAGGAAGAAGAGGAAGAGCTGGTGCTGGAACGGCCCAGCCCGCCGGCGCGGGAACCAGAGCCAGCCAGCACGCTGACGGAGGCGGTGCGGCAGATGGCCTCCATCCTGGAAACGGAACGGCAAAGTCTGCCACCGGCGCCGGCCCGCCAGCCGGTGGCGGCCGACCCGCTGGCGGCGGCCCGGCGCAAGGCGCAGGATGACCTGGCCGAGGAGATTTTCCGCGAGGAGGACGATGGGGACCTGGCGGCCGGGGTGGAGGACAACCGGCTGAGCAAGCTGGAGCGGGACGCGCTCATCGGCCAGGGGATGGACTGCCAGGCGCGGGGGCAATTGGACGACGCCATTCAATGTTACGCCAGGGCCATTGCCGGCGGCCTGGACCTGGCGGCGGCCCACTTCACGCTGGGCCTGCTCTGCCTGGAGCGCGGCCGGGCCCCCGAGGCCCGCAAAGCGTTGGTTGTCTCGATCCAGGACCCGACGTACCGTGAAGCCAGCCAGATAGCGCTCGGCCGGCTGTAGAGACAGGGAGAGGGGGAGACAAGGGGACAAGTTTTCACCCCTCTCACCCCGCGCCTAAAAAATAAACCGGGCTTGCGGCCCGGTTTATCGTTGGGGGCTACCTGGGGGATGGGGCTTAGTTGGGATAGTGGCCGGTGGTGCGGCTGCCGGCTTTGTCCATCACGGCCCAGCTAAAGGCGGTATCCTTTCTCAAATAGACGGTTAGAGAAACCTCAGCCTCGTCCCAGATTAGTTGGTACGGGCTATTGCTCTTGATCGCTACTTTGCCGATATCCTTGCCATCGTCCGTGCAGTACAATTGATAGACATCGCCGATAAACGTATCCACCCGATAACATTCGGGCGGGTGTGGCGCCACTTTGGCCAACACCCCATCGGAGCTGGCTTCTGCAGTGTCAAGGGGATACTTACCGCTGGTGCGGCTGCCAGCCTTGTCTACTACGGTCCACATAAAGGCGGTGTCTTTCCGCAACTGGACCGTTAAAGTCGCGCCCTCCGCATTCCAGGTCAGCTCATAGGGGGTGTTACTCTTGACTTGCATGCCAATAATATCTTTACCGCGGTCAGTGCAGGTCAAGACGTAAAGAGCATCAGACGAAAAATCCGCAACGCACCGTGGCGGGTGCGGCGCAATGTTGGCTGATGGTCCATCAATTCCGGCCTCGGCGACGCTGAATACAGCGCCCAGGATAAGAATTGCTACCAGCGGCAACAGGAGAAGTACTCTTTTACCTTTCATTGTTCCTTTTCCTTTGTGAAATTTGCATTGAGAAATTTTATCTCTGGCCCATCCAGGTCAACGACGACCCGGGATGCTCCTATCCATAAGAGTACCGTTTTCCAGGTTGCTGGGAAGATAACAATTGTCACCTAAAGTATGTGACATTTATCACAAACACCCCACCCCTGGCCGGATACAGAGACAAGGAGCGAGGTGAGGGGGAGCAGGGGGTAGGGGGCAGGTTACTTGCAGACTTGCAGACTCGTAGACTCTATACAACGACACAACCACACAACCACACCCCTACTCTCCCTGCTGCGCCAGGTAGTCGTTGAGGGGGTCGTCGTCTTCGCCGACGTAGGTGCGGCGGGTCCGGCCGCCTTCCTGGGGATCTTCCACCAGGCCCATTTCAAACAGCGCTTCCATCAGCCGGGCGGCCCGGGGGTAGCCCACCCGTAGCCGGCGCTGGATGAAAGAGGCGGAAATGGTGTCGTACTGTTGGGCCAGGGCGATGGCTGCTTCCAGCATGTCGTCGGTGTCGTCAATCAGCGCCTGGCGGGCAATCAAATTTTCCCACGGCGCCTCGCCGCCCGGCGCTTCGCCGCCCGGCGATCCCACGGCCGCTACCTGCTGCCAATGGCTGACCACGGCCTCCACTTCCCGGTCGCTGACAAAGCAGCCTTGGATACGGACCGGCGCGCTGGCGTCGGGCTGCAGGAAGAGCATGTCTCCCTTGCCTAATAGATGTTCCGCGCCGACTGTGTCCAGGATGACCCGTGAATCAACGCCGGAAGCCACGGCAAAAGAAGCGCGGGCGGGGAAGTTGGCTTTGATTAGCCCGGTGATCACGTCGGTGGACGGCCGCTGGGTGGCCACCACCAGGTGAATGCCAGTCGCCCGGGCCATCTGGGCCAGTCGGCACAAGGTCCGCTCCACGTCGGCCGGGTAGGTGGCCATCAAGTCGGCCAGTTCGTCTATAAACACGGCCATGTAAGGCAGCTTCTGCACGTCCTTGTGGCGGCTGATTTTGCGGTTGTAATCTTTGAGGTGCTTGGCTCCCACGGCGGCAAACATCTCGTAGCGGCGGTCCATTTCGGCCGTCAGCCAGCGCAGCACGCCAATGACTCGCTCGTTTTCCACCTCAACTTTGCCCAGGAGGTGCGGCAGGCCGTTAAAGCGGATCAACTCGACTTTCTTGGGGTCAATCATGACCAGCTTCAACTGCTCCGGGGTGTTGTTGAAGGCCAGGCAGGTCACCATCGCGTTCAGGCAAACGGACTTGCCCGAGCCGGTGGTGCCGGCAATGAGGAGGTGGGGCAGCTTGCCCAGGTCGGTGGCCACCGGCGCGCCGGCCACGTCCCGGCCCAAGGCCACGGCCAGGGGTGAATTGAGGCGGTAGAAGCTCTCCGACTCAATCACCGGGCGCATCCGCACCACGCTGATTTCGGCGTTGGGGGCTTCCACGCCGACGATTCCCCGCCCCGGCACGGGCGCTTCGATGCGCAGGCGGGGCGCAGCCAGGACCAGGGCCAGGTCTTTTTGCAGCGCGGCAATCTGGCTCACCCGCACCTTATACAGTTTGGGCGCACCATCCGGCCCCGGCCGTTCCACGTAGCCCGGCTGGACGCCAAACTGGGTGACGGCCGGCCCGCGGCGGATTTCCGTCACCGTGGCCGGCAGGCCAAAGTCCAGCAGGGTCCGCTCGATAATCTGCTTTTTCTCGTCCACTTCCTCCGGCGTCAGGGGGACGATGCCCCCTTCCTCCAGCGCTTCCAGCAGCGGCAGCCGGCCGTCCCGCTTGTGCAGCCGGGGCGCTCCGCCGGCCGAATCGTCAATGATGATCAGCGCTTCCTCTTCCATCCGGACCAGCGGCGCGGGCACGTCTTCCGGGCCGGCCGGCCGGCCAAAGAGTGGGGTACGGCCGTGGGGTTGGGACTGCCGTTCGGCCACGTCTGCCTCCAGCTCGGCCGACCAGCTTTGCAAGCGGGCCGAGGCCCAGTTTAGCCAGCGGACGACGTCAACCCAGCCGAGGCGCAGGAGCAAGGCCAGCCCCCAGGTAAACAGGCCCAGGTGAACGAGCGCCGTGAGCAGCGGCCCCAGGAAATCCAGCAGCGGCGCCGACAGCGCCCAGCCGATGATGCCCCCACCCCGCCCCTGGTAGACGTCGGCCAGGCCCAGCCCTAAAAACTGGTGGGTCAGCGGCAGGGCGGCCAGCAGCATCAACTCAAAGCCCAATACCTGGACGGGGAGGACGTGGTATGGCCGGTTCGCTCGCCGTAGCATCAGATGGAGACCGGCGGCCACGCCCGACAGGCAAAAGAAGTAGATGCCCCAACCGGCCAACTGGCGCAGCGGCCGGGTTACGGTGTGCAGTAGCCCTGATTCGGCCGGGTTCAGGGCCACCAGCAACAACAGGGTGCAGAACAGGGAGAGAGACAAACCGGCCAGCTCGACGAACCAGGGTCTGAGGAAGTTGATCAGCCGCTCGTCCCAGGTGGGCGGAGGCGGCTCCGGCTCCCGGTTAGCGCGTGTGGTCGTGGGCTTCGGCCGGGCCACCGGCAGCGCTTCTGGCGCCTGTTTGGCGCGCGTCGTGGTAGCCTTGGAACGGGTGGTGGAAGATGGTTTCGGCTCCTGCCCGGCGCCGGCCGGCTTAGCCTTGGAACGGCCGGTGGAAGCTGGTTTGGGCTCCTGCCTGGCGCGGCCGGCTACAGCTTTTGAACCTGCTCTGGCGGGTGATTCCGTCTCCTCGTTATTCTTGCGGGCCGGCGTAGCTTTTGAACGGGCCATACGGGTAATTTACCCGTCTAGGGCCAGGTGTCAAGTGGCAGGTGGCAGGTAGCAAGTATGCGAGTGGGCGAGTATGCGAGTAGCGGGTGAGTGACTGACTCGCAAACTCGCAGACTCGCAGACTCGCACAAATCTACACAGCAACACCTTTCAGGCTTAAGGCCAGGCGTTTGGCGGCGCCGTCTACGTGCAGCACACGGGCGACGATGGCGTCCCCTTTGGCGAAGTTTTGGCCGGGATGTTCTCCGTTCTCCTGGACCAGCTCGGAGATGTGGACCAGGCCCTCCAACTCCTCTTCCAGCAGGACAAAGAAGCCGTAACCGACGACGTTACTGATGACGCCGTTGACGAGCTGGCCCGGTTGGTACCGCTCGGCTACGCCGTCCCAGGGATTTCGCTTGGTCTGCTTGCAGCTCAGGGCCACGTGGGCCGCTTCCGGGTTGACGGTCAACACCAAAACGTCCACGATCTGCCCCGGCTGGACCACGTCGCTGGGGTGAGTGACCTTCCGCCAGGATAGCTCGGAGATGTGAATCAACCCTTCGATACCGCCCAGGTCTACAAAGGCACCGAAGTGGGTCAGGTTCGTCACCCGGCCCTGCCAGCGCAAACCTGGTCTAAGCTGGCGCAGCACATCCTCACGCTGGTCGGCCCCAACCAGGGTTGCCCGCTCAGAAAAGACCAACCGGTTAGCCTTGGGTTCCAACTCAATAATCTTGAGCGTAATCCGTTGGTTCTGCCGGCGTTTCAGCTCCCGGTACCGTTCGGCCCGCAGGTGAAAGTGGGGAAAGTTAGCCAGTTGGGAAGCGGGCACAAAGCCTTGCAAGCCTCGCCACTTGACCAACAACCCTCCCTTGTTATAGCCTCGGACGAGCAGCTCCACCGTTTCGTCGGCTTCAAAAATCTTTCTGGCCACCCGCCAGCTCTCTTGCAAGTCTGGCGTTCCATCCGGCGCGGCGGCCACCGGCTCTGGCGACACAAACTCCGGCCGGCCGCGATCATTCCCCAGATGGATCGGCCGTTCCTCAATAGGAGCGAATATCTCTGGCTGCAGCGATAATGGCAACTCCATTTTACCTACACCTATAACTATGTTGTGCCAGTAAATAATGGCGGCCTAGCAGGTAACCCCCGGCACGAGAACCATTGAAAGGCCGTATAAACGTGACTGGACAAAGCATATTATAGAACGCCCCTCCCCCTGGTGTCAACGGTGGCGAGTGGTTGATTTGGCAGTACAATGGTCTGGTAGCAATGAGTGCGGTTGGCAAGGCCAACTACGAGCGATGAGTAATGAGTGTGGTTGGCCTAGCCAACCGCTAGGACTGAGGACTGAGGGGTGAGGTTGAGTGTGGGTTTTAATCCAAAATCTAAAATCCAAAATTCCTGGGTGGGGAAATGAGTGAACTATTGGGCCGGGCGGCCGTGGAGGAGGTTCTGTCTACGCACTGGTTGGGGCGGCCGGTTTATTATTTTCCTGCTGTCGGCTCGACCAACGACGTGCTGGGTGAGATGGCCAGGGCCGGGGCGCCGGCCGGGACGATGGTCGTGGCTGACTTTCAAAGCCAGGGCAAGGGGCGGCTCAACCGGCGCTGGGAAGCCCCGGCCGGGACTTCGCTGCTCATTTCGCTCCTTTTTCGCCCCGGCTGGCCGGCCGGGCAAGCCGCCTGGCTGACGATGATGGCCGGGTTGGCGGCTGTAGAGGCGGTGCAGGCGGTTGCCGGGCTGGCGGCCGGGCTTAAATGGCCCAACGACCTGGTCGTGCCGGCCGGGGAGGGCTGGCGCAAATTCGGGGGCCTGCTGCTGGAAGGAGAGTTCGCCGGCGACCGGCTGGAAAGCGCCATCCTGGGCCTGGGCCTCAACGCCAACATCCCGGCCGGGCATTTGTCGCCGGCTGCTATCCGGGCCACGAGCCTGCTGGTAGAACTGGGCCGGCCGGTCTCTCGCCTGAAGCTGTTAGCTGCTTACCTGGAATGTCTTGAATTTCTATACGAAGCGGCCGGAGAGGGCCACTCGCCCCACCCGGCCTGGAATGCCCGCCTGGTGACGCTCGGCCGCCCGGTCCAGGTTAGCGGGCCAGGCTTTGACCGGCCGCTGGCCGGCACGGCCGAAGCGACCGACGAATGGGGCCGGCTGCTGGTCCGCGATCCGGCCGGTGTCTTGCACGCCGTGGCGGCCGGGGACGTTACCCTGCGCGGTTGACAGCATCCTGAGTTAGAGTTAGAGTTAGAGTATGGAAGAAGAACCAGAGAAGACGGAATCGGCCGACTGGATTGATAGCCTGCGCGATAAAAGCGCCCGGGCCAGCACCATTTACGACGACCTGGGCGAACAAGCGCCCAGCGCCAAAGGCGGGGGGTTGTCCGGCCTTTCGCCCCAACAGCGACTTATCCTGGCCCTGTTAGTATTCCTCAACATTCTGGCCTTCGCCTGCGCCGCGCTAGTTCTCAGTGGCCAGATCAACCTATTTTGATGACCTTTCGTTATTAAATCGTAGAAATGACCGATCAGCCACCTGCTGGTCTTTGGGAAGTGATACTGCTCCGGCGCTCCAGGGTGCTGGCGGCGCTCAAGGACGCCTTTATCCGCCACTCCATTGACAATCGGGGGCCACTCACTTCAGCCCACCGGGCCGCCGAAGTAGCTCAGCGAGTTTTTGAACTGGCAACCGATTTTCTAAGCGGCCGGGCCGGCGAAGCCAGAGTCACCGAAACGACCGGCCAGTTCGCGGCCCAGGGGATGGCTATTGTCTCCGGGATAGCCCTCATCCAGGCTCTTGGCGAGGCAGTCTGGCCGGAGCTGCGGGACAACCCCGCCTTGCAGCAAGATGCCGGCCGAGAGTTGGCGTACTTTCAGTTATCCTTCATGGGCAGCCTGGCCAGCGCCCGCGAGGCCGTGCGCCAGCGTTCATGGGAAAACTCCCAGGCAGCGCTGCAACAGGCCCTCCACGAGCAACTAGAGCGGCAACGCGAACTATTTACCGAGCTACGCCGCTCCGAGGAAAAATATCGGACCATCCTGGAAAACATTGAAGAGGGGTATTACGAAACCGACCTGTCCGGCAACTTTACTTTCGTCAACGATTCTGTCTGCAATATCCTGGCCCGGCCGAAAAGCGAAATCCTGAACACCGGCTATCGCCAGTGGATCGATCCCGACTCTGTGGACAGGGTCTCGATATCTTTTGAGATGGCTCACGAGGCGACGAACCCGGCCAAAGTCGTCGAATGCAAGTTGCAGGCCAGAAGTGATGGCGCCCAATTCGTCGAACTATCTACTTTACTTCTGCGAAATCGGGCCGGCGAGCCGGTCGGTTTCCGAGGGACGATTCGCGATATTACCAAGCGTAAGCAGTCGGAACAACTGCTGATCGAGCGTATCGCCCTGGAGCGCAGCAACCGCGAGTTAGAACAATTTGCCTACGTGGCTTCGCACGACTTGCAAGAGCCACTCAATAAGATTCACCTCTTTGGTGACCGCCTGCAAGCGACAAGCGGCGCAAAACTGGACGAGGCCGGATATTATTACCTGGAGCGTATGCAGAATGCGGCCGTCCGGATGCAGAGTTTAATAGACAATCTGCTGACCCTCTCGCGTGTGACCACCCGAGGGCAGCCCTTTACGCCGGTTAATCTGGCTATGGTAGCCCAGGAGGTGGTCTCTGACCTGGAAGCGCGTCTGGCCCAGAGTGGCGGGCAGATTGAAATTGGCGAGCTGCCGGTGGTTGACGCCGACCCGGTGCAGATGCACCAGTTACTGCAAAACCTGATCGGCAACGGGTTGAAGTTTCACCAGCCAGACGCACGGCCGTTCGTACGCATCTACAGCCGGGTCTCTGAGCCGCGATGTGTTGACATTGTTGTCGAAGATAACGGTATTGGCTTTGAGGAAAAACACCTGGAGCGCATCTTCCAGCCTTTTCAGCGGCTCCATGCCCACAGTGAGTACGAAGGCACAGGGATGGGCCTGGCCATCTGTCAGCGTATTGCCGAGCGTCATGGCGGCCAGATTGCTGCCAGAAGTATACTGGGACAGGGAGCAACTTTTATCGTTACCTTGCCTGTTCTGCAGGCCGAAGGCTCAGCAGGTTGAAGTCCCGGCGAGCTGGGGGCCCGGCAAACCACGGGGAGAGAAGTATCATGAAGAAAAAGAAGTCAACTACAATCCTGATGGCCGACGACGACCTCGAGATCCGTTTGTTAATCCAGGAAGCCCTGGCAGAGAGCCAGGCCACCAATGAGTTGCGCTTTGTCGAAAATGGCGAGGAACTCATGGATTATCTCTATCATCGCGGCAAATACAGTGAACTCAACGTTTCGCCGTCGCCCGGGCTGATTTTACTGGACCTGAATATGCCCAAAAAAGGCGGCCGCGAAGCGCTCCAGGAAATCAGGGCCGATCCAAAGCTGCGTCACATTTCAGTCGTCGTCTTGACCACTTCGCAGACAGAAGAAGACATCTACCGCTCGTACAAAATGGGGGCCAACTCCTTCATTGCCAAGCCCCGCTCGTTTGAACGATTGGTCCACATTATGAAGAACCTGGCTCAATACTGGTTCAGCATTGTCGAATTACCCGCTGAACCAAGTGTGGAGTAAAGGAAACTTTTGTTTCCTTTACTCCGGCCGCAACACTAGGTGGTCCCTGGCGGCCGCTTCAACCGCCTCCCGGCTGAAGAGCATGGGATGGTACTGCCCGTTGAGCCATAGCTCAATCATGTCGTCGTAATGGGGGCTGAAAGGATGGCCGCTCTGGCCGGTGGGGAGGACCGCTCGGCTGGCGTCAAAATTGCTCATGTCTATGATCATGCGCATGGAGGGATGGCCAGTCACGGCCGCCGGCTCCTCTCTATCGTAACCGTTGGCGTTGACAATGTGGCGGCCGCCGTCGGCCGGGAACGGTCCCCGGTTGACGACGGACTCAATCAGGCCAATGCCACTCTGGCCCAGGGGGTTGCTGACAAAGGTAGCCGTGTGAAGACGGCCCCAGGTCCAGTCGTTCATGTCGCCGCCCACGTTCTCTTCCAGCCAGGCAATGGCCTCTTCCAGCGATTGCAGTAGAATCTCGTCCCGCGTTTCGGCCGCCGGGGTATCCTGGCTGTCCCACCAGCTCGCTTCCGGCTGGCCGGCCAGTTGGTGGAAGAAGGTCACGTCGGCAATCTCCCAGACGTTGTCCTGGCCAATGTCGTCGGCCAGGACGTTTTCGGTCAGATGGCGGAAGAAGATTTCGAACAGGGTAGCCGGCACGCTGTCCCGCCGCTCCTGCAGGTCCCAGCCGCGCAGCCGCTCAATGGCCGCCTGTACCTGGGCGTCGTCGCTGCTCAGGCCGGCAAAGAGCGGCACGTAGGAGCCGGCCAGCAAAGATTTGCTGTCGTTCTGGATGTGGGCCATGTCGTCGGCCGTCACCTGGCCCCGGCCGATGGCCTCTTCCAACATCTCGGTAATCCGCTGTCCCCGGTCGCCGTTATCCCAGTCCAACGACAGCAGGTAGGGATATTCTTCGTCCACCACGGCGTGGTTGGCGGTGACAATGTAGCCCCATTCAGGATTCAGCAGCGCCGGCAGTTGCTCGTAAGGAACCCAACCTTCCCACTCGTATTCATCCGTCCAACCAGGCACGGGCGTCTGGCCGTTGCCGTTCTGGCGCAGCGGGACCAGTCCTGGCATCTGGTAGGCGATGTTGCCCTCCACGTCGGCGTAGATGACGTTTTGCGACGGTACGTCCCAATACTGGAGCGCCTCACGAAATTCCTCGTAATTCGTGGACCGGTTCAGCAAAGAAATGGCCTGCAAGATCCGCGACGGCTCGTGGGCCGTCCAGCGTATGGACAGCACGTCGCTCTGCCCGTCCACCAGCTCGTTGATAATTGGGCCGTGGCGGGTCAGCAGCACTTCCAGGACGACGTCCTCGCTGCCGTTGACCTTAATTACTTCCTCGATCACCTCCATGTCCTGCCACTCCCCTTCGTACTCGTACTGGCGGGGGTTGCTGGGATTGACCTTCTCAATGTACAGGTCCTGCACGTCCGGCCCGACGTTGGTCACGGCCCAGGCAATCTGGTTGTTGTGGCCGATAATGACCCCCGGCACGCCGGCAAAAGAGAAGCCGACCACGTCCATGTCGGGAGCGTGCAGCCCCACTTCGTACCAGATGGCCGGCATTTGAATGCTCAGGTGGGGGTCGTTAGCCAGCAGTGGCCGGCCAGTGTCGGTGTGCTCGCCAGCGACGACCCAGTTGTTGCTGCCGATAAACGGCCCGCGCCCCAGGGCAAAGCCCAGCTCCGGTACTTCGCCGACGACGTCGGTGTTGACCCGGCTCCAGTCCACGGCGGCCAGGGCATGGGGGGCCAGGGCCTCTTCGGGCAGCTCGTTGTCCATTGCCTCAGTCGGGATCATCACCGGCCGGGTCTCGTAAGAGTACGGCGGCCTCAGGTTGGCCACCGTCGCCTCGCCCAGTTCCTTGATCAGCTCGGCCCGGTCAATCTCGTCGCGCCAGTTGCCGCCCAGGTCGTCGGACATGACCACCGCCCAGGTGATGGTGTTCAACGGCGTCCAGGGCTCGATCTCCCACTTGTCGTTGACAAGACCCAGGATGGTGTAATTAAGCGATAACTCGTCCCGGTGTTCGTCAATGTAGGCGTTGACGCCGGCGCTGTAAGCCTCCAGGGTGGCGATGTACTCCGGCGCTTCCTTTTCGTAATAGGCCAGGGTCGCCTCGCCCATCCGGTTCCAGCCCATCGTGCGGATAAACTTGTCGCTTTCCAGCGTGGCCTCGCCGACCATTTCCGAGATGCGCCCCTGGCCGACGTGCCGCCAGAACTCCATCTGCCAGAAGCGGTCTTGGGCGTGAACGTAGCCCTGGGCAAAGTAGAGGTCCTCTTCATTTTGGGCGTAAATGTGGGCAATGCCGTATTCGTCGCGGTAGACGTGGACTTCCGCCTGCAAGCCCGGGACAGAGACCGCGCCGCCGGTCTTGGGCAACGGCCGGCGCACCGTCACCGCCAGCGCCACCACCCCAACCAATACCAGGACGACAATGACCCCCACCAACGCCAAACCAACGCGAGCCAGCCGATTCACTTCTTCCTCCTTTAACATAAATGGACGAATCCCACGAATAAATCAAAAAACTATTCGCGACATTCGTCCATTCGAGCCATTCGCGATTACCTCTACCGGCCGGGGAAAATCAGCCAGCCTTCTCTTCTTCCTGCTTTTCTTCGGGCTCCTTCTCCCCTTTGCCTTCCTTCACGCCCTCACGAAAAGCGCGAATGCCCCGGCCGAGTTCTTCGCCCAGCTTGCTGATCCGGCCGATGCCAAAAATCAGCAAGACAATAACGAGAATAATCACCCATTCCCAACCACCTAAGTTAGGCATTGCTTTCTCTCCTCGACCTGTACGGTCGGTAACGTTTTTCAATCTATACCCCGGTATCACCGGAGGCCAGGCGCTATCCACACCTGCCATTCGCATTATAGCACTACTTGCAAACTCGCAAACTTGCATACCTGCCCCCTGCCCTGTTAAACTTAGCTCAAATGTCTCAAGCCCTCTATCGCAAGTGGCGGCCGGCCCGCTTCGACCAGGTTATCGGCCAGGAACATATCACCCGCACGCTGCAAAACGCGGTGGCGGCCGGCCGCATCGGCCACGCCTACCTCTTCTCTGGCCCGCGCGGCACCGGCAAAACGACCACCGCCCGGCTGCTGGCCAAAGCCGCCAACTGCCTGCACGAGGACCCGGCCGAGCGGCCGTGCAACGATTGCGGCCCCTGCAAGGCCGTCAATGAAGCCCGCTTTTTAGATTTAATTGAGATAGACGCCGCCTCCAACACCGGTGTAGACGACATCCGCGACCTGCGCGACAAGATCAACTTTTCGCCCAGCGAAGGGCGCTATAAAGTTTACATAATTGACGAAATACATATGCTCTCCACCGCCGCCTTCAACGCCCTGCTCAAAACGCTGGAAGAGCCGCCGCCCCACGCCATCTTCGTCCTGGCGACTACCGAAGAGCACAAGGTCCCGCTGACGATTAAGTCCCGCTGCCAGCCGTTCAACTTTCGCCTGCTGACCACCCAGGAAATCATCCGCCGCCTGGAGTGGCTGGTGGTCCAGGAGCAACTGATCGTCGAGCCGGAGGCCATCGCCATGATCGCCCAGCACGGCCACGGCAGCCTGCGCGACGCCGAAAGCCTGCTCGACCAGTTGGTGGCCGCTCCCGGCGACACCATCACCCTCAACCGGGCGCAGGTGGTCCTGGGGACCGCCTCCAGCGCGGCGATCCAGGCCCTGGTAGACGCCTGGCTGGACGGTGACGGCCAGGCCGGCCTGGCCACGATCCACGAAGCGCTGGCCTCAGGGGCCGACGCCCGCCAATTTTGCCGGCAAATGGTCATTTATTTGCGCCAATTGCTGCTGCTGCAAACGGCTGGGACCACGCTTCCCCTGGAAGCGCCGGCCGAACAACTGGCGGCGATGGGCCAGCAGGCCCGGCGCGCCGAGCGCCAGGCGTTGATTGCCGCCGTCAAAGGATTCAACGAGGCAGCCACGATGTCTACCGGGAGCTGGCAGCCACAGTTGCCGCTGGAGCTGGCCTTTATCCAGCTTTTGCCGGCCGGGACCCGGCCGCAGCCCACTGCCGAGCCGGCGGCCGGCCAGATCCTTCCGCCAACGCCGGAAGAGAGCGCCCCGGCGGAGAAGGCGGCTAAATTAGCTGTGGCTGAACCAGTCGTGGCTGAGCCAGTCGTGGCTAAAACGGCCGTAGACGAGCTGGCCACGGACGGATCGGCCACGCCAACGTCTCAACCGGCCGCTCAGCCGGCGGTCCTGTCCCTGGAGATAGTCACGACTAACTGGCCGGAAATGCGGGAACGGTTGCAGCAAAAAGACCGCAACCTGCCGGCGCTGCTGGCCTCTTGCAAGCCCCTGGCCACCGAGGGCCAGACGCTTATCCTGGGCTTTGACTATCCCCTGCTCAAGGAGAAATTTGACAAAAAAGCTGGAGCCAGAGAAAAGGTGGCCGACGTGCTTAGCGGCCTGCTGGGCGTCCCTTGCGCCGTTCGGACGGTCATCACCGGCCAGTACACCCCGCCGGTCGCCATCAACAAGGAAGACCTCGACGCCCTGGCCCAGGAACTGGGCGGCATCGTACGCGAGATAAAGCAATGAGCAATGAGTGACCGTTGGTTTAGCCGGTCGCTATCCATTGGGCACTACTCATCGCTCATTGCTCATCACTAAGGAGTTAAGATGAGTAAAAGACCTTTTCGTGGTGGCAAACCGAAGAAAGCCAGGACTCCCAGTCCAGGCAACTTGATGGCCCAATTCCAGGAAATGCAACAGAAAATGGCCCAGGAGCAAGAAGCGCTGGCCAATGAGACGGTGACTGTCACCTCCGGCGGCGGCGCGGTCACCGTCGTCATCAGCGGCCAGCAGCGGGTCGAGTCCATTCAGATCCAGCCGGAATTGCTGGACCCGGAAGACGTCGAAATGTTGCAGGACATGCTGGTGGCGGCCGTCAACTCGGCCATTGAGCAGTCGCAGGCGTTGGCAGCCCAGCGGATGGAGGGCCTGACAGGTGGAATGGGCCTGAATGATCTCCTGGGCGGCCTGGGCGGGATGTAGCGGTGGCCAGTAACGTGCTTCCCCGGCCGGTCCAGCGGCTGATTAACGAATTTGCCCGCCTGCCCGGCGTCGGGCCGAAAACAGCCGCCCGCCTGGCGTTCTACCTGCTGCGGGCGGCCGACGAACAATCGCTGGCGCTGGCCGAAGCCTTGCAAGAACTCAAGGCCCAGACCCAGCTCTGCTCCGTGTGCTTCAATATCACCGAGGCCGACCCCTGCCCCATCTGCGCCGACGACGGCCGGAACGCCAGCCTGCTGTGCGTGGTCGAGGAGCCACTGGACGTGGTCGCTATTGAGCGCTCGCGAGCTTACAACGGCCGTTACCACGTTCTGCACGGCGCCATCTCGCCGGTAGAGGGGATTGGCCCGGACGATCTGAAGATTGCCGAGTTACTGAGCCGGCTGGAGCGGGGGGGATTTGACGAAGTCATCATTGCCACCAACGCCACGCTGGAAGGGGACTCGACCGCCCTCTACCTGCAGCGCCGCCTGGCCTCCCTCAACCTCAAGCTCACCCGCCTGGCCCGCGGCCTGCCCGTCGGCGGCGACCTGGAATACACCGACGAAATCACCCTCGGCCGGGCGCTGGAGGGGCGGCAAGAACTCCACTAACCCAAAAATTTAACGCAAAGCCACTAAGGGGCAAAGGCGCCAAGATAAATTTCCCTTTGCGTGAACTTTGGCAGGGCCAAAGTCCGCGCCTTTGTGTCTCTAGCTGTGGCCGGTCTCCGACCGTGCCACTCAGCACTCAGTCCCCTGTCCTTTTTCTGCGGGAGTGGATGGGAGTCGAACCCACCACCGCTCGCTCGGCGCGACCGGCCACCGGTTTTGAAGACCGGGGCATCCACCGGGACACAACCACTCCCAGGTCATGACTATAGCTAAGGCGGTCGGCGCAGGCAAATAGTGTAGTGGTGTGGTTATGTGGTTGTGTAGGGGGAATGAGACCAGAAAAAAACCTCGTCGCCGAATCCCTGCTGGCCGAAACAAACTTGACAGCGACTAACGGATTAGGTAGAATCATCCGTGCTTTACAACAGATGCCAACCGCGCCGGGATAGCTCAGTTGGTAGAGCACTGCACTGAAAATGCAGGTGTCCCCAGTTCGAGTCTGGGTCCTGGCACTCAAGAAATCATGCGGGTGTAGTTCAGCGGTAGAACGTCTCCTTGCCAAGGAGAAGGTCGTGAGTTCGAATCTCATCGCCCGCTCTTAACCGGCAGGCTCAGGGCCTGCCGGTTGCATTTAACCTGGCGACGTAGCCAAGTGGTAAGGCAAGGGTCTGCAAAACCCTCATTCACCGGTTCGAATCCGGTCGTCGCCTTGAATCCCCAGCAAAAAGCCCCTATCGGCACAGGGGCTTTTTCTTTTTCACCGCAGAGGCGCGGAGAATTTTTGGTTAATCCAGGCGGCCACCTGCCCGGCCGTTTCCTCTACGGGAATGGCCGTCGTGTCCACCAGTTCCACCGGAGGCGCCGCTCGACACACGGCATCTCTTTATCTGCCTGATACTCCCCACAGTTAAGACACACGTTCATCATAAGATCACAAGAAGCCCAGGTCCAAAAACCCGGGCTTCTCCTCTTAACCACTTAGGGCACAAAGCCTTCCGCAAAAAACCGCTCCGTGCCGTCTGCGTTCCTATCCTCTCTGCTCAATAGGCAAGAACTCCCTCCGCCCGTGGCCCAGGTAAATCTGCCGCGGCCGGGCAATGGCCTGCTCCTTGTCCACCAGCATCTCCACCCACTGGGCCAGCCAGCCGACGGTGCGCGGTATGGCAAACATGACCGGGAACATGGCCACCGGCAGCCCCATCGCCTGGTAAATGATCCCCGAGTAGAAGTCTACGTTGGGGTACAGCTTGCGGCCGACGAAGTAGTCGTCCTCCAGGGCAATCCGCTCCAGTTCCAGGGCAATGTCCAGTAGCGGGTTCCGGCCGGTCACCTGGAAGACCTGGTCGGCAATTTCCTTGATAATCGTCGCCCGGGGATCGTAATTCTTGTAAACGCGGTGGCCAAAGCCCATCAGCCGGAACTCGCCGGCCTTCACCCGCTCCACATAAGCAGGGATGTTCTTGACGCTGCCGATCGCCGTCAACATGCGCAGCACCTGCTCGTTGGCCCCACCGTGCAACGGGCCATAGAGGGCGGCCGCGGCCGCCGCCATCGCGCTATAGGGATCTACTCGTGAGCTGCCCACCGAGCGCATGGCGTTGGTGCCGCAGTTCTGCTCGTGGTCAGCGTGGAGGATAAAGAGCACGTCCAGCGCCCGCTGCAGTACTGGGTGGGGCCTGTACCTGGGCTCGACCATCTTGAACATCATATTCAGGAAGTTGCCGGTATAAGTCAAATCATTGTCGGGGTAGTTAATGGGGAAACCCATGCTAAAGCGGTAGGCCATCGCCGCCAGCGTCGGCATCTTGGCAATCAGCCGCTTGATTTGCACCTCCCGTATTTCGGGATCGTCTACGTTCTTGGCTTCCGGGTAAAAGGTAGATAGGGCGGCAATGTTGCTGATCAACATCCCCATCGGGTGGGCGTCATAGCGGAACGCTTCAAACAACTGCTTGATATTCTCGTGCAGCAGCGTGTGGTAGGTAATCTCGTTTTCCCACTTACTCAATTGCTCCTGCGTTGGCAGCTCCCCGTACATAATCAGGTAGGCCACTTCCAGGTAGGTACACTTTTCGGCCAGTTGTTCAATCGGGTAGCCGCGATAATGCAGAATCCCTTTATCGCCGTCAATATAAGTGATCGTGCTCTTGGTCGAGGCACTGTTTTTGAAAGCCGGGTCATAACTCATCAGGCCGAAGTCGTCGTCGTTGACCTTAATCTGGCGCAAGTCCATGGCCCGGATGGCGCCATCCATGATGGGCAACTCGTAGGTACGGCCGGTGCGATTATCGGTTACAGTCAGGGTCTCTTTTGTCATGGTCGTCTCCTGCGGTCTGTCTCTTCAAGTCTATAAAGCAGTTTCCCGTAAGTATAACGGTTTTTTGCCGTTATCGCATGAAAATGTGGACAAAATCCCGCTGGTTTCGGAATCCTGCGGGGTTTTGCAAACGTTCTGCTTATTATCCGGAAATGCTTTTTTGTTATAATGGGCGGATTACCGTTATGATTCAATGTCCCGCCTGCCAGGCCCTGGTGAAAGAGCCGGAAACCGGCTGTCCACGCTGCGGCCAGGAATTTTGCCCACAGTGCCAGGCACCCATTTCCTTCGATGCGGCCGCCTGTGACGTGTGCGGCGCAGAATTCCTGGTCTACTGCCCCCGCTGCGACAAGGAAGTGGACCCGGCCGACGCCGTTTGCCCCCATTGCGGCCTGGTTTTTGACGAAGAAGAGACGGCCGCAGGGCCGGACGAAACAGAGCTGGCCGGGGTGGCCACGACGCTCTGCCCCACCTGCGAGACTCCCTATTACGCCGAAGACGGTTTTTGCCGCGAGTGCGGCCAGACGTTTTGCCCTTACTGCGGCGGGGCCACCGGCGAGGAAGACGAAACATGTCCCTACTGCGGCCAGGCCCTTTTCTTCAACTGCCCGCTGTGTGCGGCCGAACTAACCGCCGGCACCGAGCTATGCCCGGAGTGTAACGCTCTGTTCCCCAAACAATGTGTCTATTGCCAGGCTACCCTCCAACCCAGCAACCGGGCCTGCGGACAGTGTGGCCGGCCGGTAAAAATCATCCAGCGCCACAGCGCCCGCGTAGTCAACAGTATCCTCCTGGAAGCCCAGGTGATCCGGGTGGTGGCCTGCCCGGAGTGTGGCCACAGTTTTGACTTGGCTATCGGCCGCTGCCCCAAATGCCTGACCTGGATTTGCACCGGCTGCCAGCTTATCCTTTTAGAAGGCGAGCCGACCTGCCCTCGCTGCGGCACGCCGGCGGCCGCCCCAACCGGCCGGCTGAACCACTGCCCCACCTGCCAGCGCTCTGTGGTTGTGGGCAGCGAAGAGTGCCCCCATTGCCACCAACTACTGTGCCCGTCCTGCCTGGCGGCTGTAGCCGAAGACGCTGCCGCCTGCCCCAACTGCGGCGCAATTTTTGACCTTTATTGTCCTGGCTGTGACAAACGTGTGGACGCGGCCGCCCAATCTTGCCCCTATTGCGGGCTAACTTTTTAGCCGGGACGCAGATTTTCCTGATAAACGCCGATTTTGTTTTTTAGCTGCGTCACCTGCGTTAATCTGCGCCCCATCTCCATAGGAGTCAGAGGATGCACAATTTAAAAAAAGCGCAAGAAGAGTTAAAAAAGAATAACGCCCTGCTCAGCCCGGACGACCATGAGGCCCGCCACGAAGCCATTATGAAAGCTGTCCGGGACATCTTGTTGAACATCGGCGAAGACCCGGCGCGCCAGGGGCTGGCCCGCACCCCCGAGCGGATCGCCAGTATGTACGACGAACTGCTGGCCGGCTACACTGTAGACCCGGTCGCTCTGGTCAACGACGCCCTCTTCGACGTAGATTACGACGAGATGGTCGTGGTCAAGGACATCGAGTTTTTCAGCATGTGCGAACATCACATGCTGCCCTTCTTCGGCCGGGCCCACGTCGCCTACACCCCCCGCAACAAGGTTATCGGCCTGTCTAAACTTCCGCGTATAGTGGAAATGTATGCCCGCCGCCTGCAAGTGCAGGAACGGATGACCCGGGAAATCGCCGACCTGATTGAGGAAGTTTTACACCCTTACGGCGTGGGCGTGGTCGTCGAGGCTTCCCACATGTGCTCGATGATGCGCGGGGTCAAGAAGGAGCACGCCCGGATGGTGACCAGCGCCATGCTTGGCTCCTTCAAGGAACACGAAAAAACCCGCAACGAGTTCCTGAAACACATAGATAGCCGGGGCACGATGACCATCTGAGGTAATTAAGTAGTTGGGTAATTACCCAATTACACCAGAGGTGGCACGGTCAGAGACCGGCCACAGCCAGTATAATTACCTTCTCTAATGCGCCTCCCTGGCCAATCTCAACGCCTCCTCCCGGGTGGTAATTTCCCCGGCCGCCTGGGCCTCTTCGATCAGGCGTAGCAGCCGGCCGATTTCCGGGCCAGGCAGCAGTCCCAGCGCCTCCATCAGAGTGTGGCCGTCTAGCAGCAACGCCGGCCGGATCGTTTCCTTGTACCGCTCAAAGTAGTGGCTGTAAAGCTCCTCGACCACCACCAGCAGGCGCGGCCACTCCGCCTCGTCCGGCCGGCCGTAAGTGCCCAGGTGATCGGCCAGGGAGAGCAGCCCGATGTCCAGCCCGGCCAGGCCCGCGTTACGGAAGAAGCGGTAAACGGCCCTCCGGCCGGGGCGGCCGCTCTGGGCCAGCAGCAGCGGCCGCGTGTGGCCGGCGACGATGGCCCGGACGTGGCGGGCGGCCTCACTGCTGAGCCGCAGAGCGTTGAGTCGCTTAAAGGCAATGGTTGCCCCCACCTTGTCGTGGCCGAAAAAGCGGATGCGGCCGCCCTCCTCGACCCGTTGCGTCTCCTTCTTGCCTACGTCGTGAAAGAGCGCGCCCAGCCGCAACAGGTGGCCGCCGCTCAGCCCACCGTCTACCGGCCGTTCCAGGTGGCGTCGCAGCGGAGGCAGGTAAGGGGTCAGGAGTTCCCGGACCTGGGAGACGGCCGGTTCGGCCGGGGGCTGGCCATCCAGGAGCGCATCTTCCAACGCCGCCAGCCAGGCCAGCACACTGAGCGTGTGGCCCAACACCGGCTGGGTGTGGGGCGCAGACTGGGCCACCCCTTCCAGGGCGGCGATTTCCGGCAGCACGGCCGCCAGCAGCCCCAACGCCGCCATCTGCTCGATAGCTTCGTCCGGCCGGGGACCACCGATGAGCTTGACCAGCTCATCGCGGACTCGTTCGACGGAGACCGCACCCAGGCGCGCCGCCACCGCCCGCGTTGCTTCGGCCGTGGCCGGCTCGACCTGGAAATTCAACTGCAGAGCCAACCGCACCGCCCGCAGCGCCCGCACCGGATCGTTGGCCAGCGATTGTTCGTGGACCTGGCGCACCAACCCGGCAGCCAGGTCGGCCTGGCCATCCAGGAGGTCAATGACGCTGGTGCGGTTGCGCGCCTCAGCCGGCAGGGCCATGGCGTTGATGGTGAAGTCCCGGTCACTTAAGTCGGCGGCCAGGTCCTCCTTCCGAAAGCGGGCAAAGTCCAGCGTCACCCCGCCCTCGGCCACTACCCGTCCCAGGTCTCGCTCCTGGTCGAGGGTATAAGCCGGCCACCCCAACCGGTTGGCAACCTTGTAGGCCAGTTGAATGGCCTGGCCGGGGACGACAAAGTCCAGGTCGTGGCTCGGACGGTCCAGCAAGGCATCGCGTACCGCCCCACCGACCAGGTAGACCGGCATCTCCTGCCGGGCCAGCACCGGCCGCACCTGCTCCAGCAAGGGCGATAGGGGCAGAGGGTCGCCGGGCGGCTCCACGTAAGTCAGCGTCAATTTCTCACGCAGCCGGTTACGCCGGCCGAGCCGCTCTGCTTCCACGGCCGTATACCCCACCCCGGCCACTCGTCCCCCCACCAGCGCCACCCACCGGCCGGTGTAGGGCGAGAGATCGGTGTCAGGTGTTTCGGTGTCAGGTGTCATGTGGTTATGTAGTTATGTGGTCATGTATGCTGCTACACATCGTGTGTTTCCACGTCAAGTGTCACTGCTCTATCTTATCTGTTCCCTGTCACCTGTCCCCTGTTCCCTGCCCCTTGCCACCTGCCACCTCTTATCCAGCAAATACTTCCGGTTTGAGCACAGCAATGAAGGGGAGGTTGCGGTAAATTTCCGAAAAGTCGAGGCCGTAGCCGACGACGAAGGCATCGGGGATGTGGAAGCCGACGTAATCCACGGGCACGTCCACTTCGCGGCGGGCCGGCTTGTCCAACAGAGCGCAAATGCGGAGTGAAGCCGGCGAGCGGGCCAGCAGGTTACGGCGCATGTAGTCCAGCGTCCGGCCGCTGTCAATAATGTCCTCCACGATCAGCACGTGCCGCCCGGCAATATCCTGCTTCAAATCCAGCACAATTCGCACCGCCCCGCTCGACTGGGTGCCGGAGCCGTAGCTGGAAATGCCCATGAAGTCCAACTGGTGCGGCCGGTGCAAGGCGCGGCTAAGGTCGGCCAGGAAGACGAAGGCCCCTTTCAAAACACAAATGAGCAGCAAATCGTCAATCCCCCGGTAATCAATTTCAATCTGCCGGCCCATCTCCCGGACCCGGGCCTGCAAGCGCTCGTCGGCAATCAGAACGCGGTCTATATCCTGGTGAAGGTCACGGTCGGCGGGGGCTACCATTTAATGCCCTCCATTTTGCGCCGGCCGGACTTGATGGCAGCGGCGGCAGCGGGCTTCGTAGACCTCAGCCGCACCGACCAGGACAACCGGATCGTCGTAGGCGGCCGGGACGCCGTTAATCAGCCGTTGGGTGCGGCTGGCTTCTTCGCCACAGACCACACAGATGGCGTGCAGCTTGTCCACCTGCTCGGCGCGGGCCAGCAAATCGGGCATGAGGCCGAAGGGCACGCCCCGGAAATCGGTATCCAGTCCGGCGCAAATCACCCGCCGGCCCTGCTCGGCCAGCGCGTCACACAGGGCCACGACCCCGGCGTCAAAGAACTGGACCTCGTCAATCGCCACGACCGTAGTATCCGGATCCAGTTGGGCCAGGATGTCCATCGCCGCCTGTACCGGCTGGGCCTCAAAATTGAGACCGTCGTGCGAGGTAACCCGTTCCAGTTGGTAGCGGGTATCAATCACCGGCTTAAAGACCTGCACCTTTTGCCTGGCAATCACCGCCCGGCGCACCCGCCGGATCAGCTCCTCGGTCTTGCCGCTGAACATACTGCCGCAAATCAGTTCCACCCGGCCGTGTGTATGTTTGCTCATTTCACCTCCCTCTGGAGTTAGAGTCTACTCTAGCTCTCGCGCCGCACTCCTCTTCCTAAAAGTTAAAAGGGCAGGCACATTGCTGCGCCTGCCCTTCCATTTTATTCTATTCGCCCATTCGGGCCATTGGCGATTAAAACCAGCCCTTACTCAATCATTCCCTGGTTGCGCAGGAATCTCTTGATGTCAATCAACGCCTTCTGGCCGACGCCGGTAATGGCTAAAAGGGCGTCCTCGCCTTGCCGGTAGCGTTCCAGCACGTCACCAATGGTGTTAAGGCCTTCGTCCCTGAGGGCCTTTTGCGCCCGCGTCGTCAGCCCCAATTCTTCCACAGGCGCAGCCAGCGGCGAAGCGGCTTCAGCTTGCTGTTCAAACTCAGTCTGAATTTCCTGGCGCCGATGCAAGCGTCGCATAAAGCGCTCGACCTGGCCCTCAGTGTCCACCAGGCGTTGCTGGCCGGTGTAAAAAGGATGATTGCCCGACCAGATTTCGACGTGCAACTCGGGCCTGGTGGAGCCAACGGTCATGACCACCTCGCCGTTGCAAATGACCTTGGCCTCAGGATACCACTTGGGATGAATTTCTTCTTTCATGTCCTGACCCTCACGACGCCTTTTCCACGGGATAGACGCTGACGTATTTCCGGCCGTGCCGGTTCTCAAACTTCACCTGCCCCTCGATCAGAGCAAAAATGGTGTAGTCTTTACCTACACCTACGTGCTCGCCCGGCCGCCAGCGAGTACCCCGCTGGCGCAAAATAATATTTCCGGGAATGACGAATTCACCCCCGTATTTCTTCACGCCGAGCCGCTTGGAATTGCTATCACGGCCGTTTCGACTCGAGCCGGTGCCTTTCTTATGCGCCATGATTTACTCTCCTACAAAATAGCGGTGAGCGATGAGTTTCTGCTCTCGCTCTCGCTCTATCCTCTAACCTACGACAATCTCGTCAACCCGCAGTCGCGTGTAGCTCTGCCGGTGGCCCTGGCGGCGGCGATACCGTTCCCGCGGCCGGTACTTCCAGACAAAAATCTTCTTGCCCCTGTACTGCTCGACCACCGTGGCCTTCACCGCAGCGCCGGAAATGGCCGGCTGGCCAACAGTCACGTCGTCCCCGTCAGCCACCAGCAGGACGTTGTTCAATTCAATCTGTTCACCGACTTCATAAGGCAGCTTCTCGACGCTGAAGCTATGGCCTTCCTCGGCGCGGTATTGCCGGCCGCCACATTCAACGATTACGTACACATGTACCTCCCAAAAAGAACCGGCATGGGGATGCCGGTTCGGATGATTGCCACTCATTGTACGGGTAGTGTCGGATTACCAGTACAGCGACTGGAAATTATAGCCGTCCCGGCCAGGATTGTCAAAGTAATCGTAGCAATTAATTGCCAGGGCAAGTTGCCGGGGCAACTTGCCCCAGTTACTCAACGGTAGGCCGGCCCCGGCGCTGAATCAGGACATAAACGAAAGTGTCAACGCTCGCCTGCGCCTCCATCTCGTAATCAGCCGTAAGCTCCTCCATCTCTTCCCTGGCAATGATCAGACCACGAACAGCGCCCGGTGGAACCAGCTCGGCCAGCCGCTCCGGCGTCGGCGCCCGCTCGACCGGCCGGCCGCTATAGAACAGTGCCGCCGGCTGGTACAGCCGGCCGTACACCAGCAGCAGCTCTCGCCCGGCCGGGTCAGGGCTGGCCGCCAGCCGGGCCAACAGCGACGCCGGCTCGGCCGGCCGGTCGTAGAGCGGCCGCAGCCGGACGACGGCCGTTGCCAGTAAAAAGGCCAGCAAGACAACCATCTCCAGGCGGAGGTTAGCCTTCCGGCCGATAACCCGGTGTAGAGTACCAAGCAAGACGACAGGGACTAAGGTGAAAGCCAGGACCGGTGGCGCGGCAAAGAGGGCCACGGCCGCGGCCACCAGGGCCAGGCCGGCCCGGGCGAGGAGGTGTTCCTGCCAGATGGCCTGGACGACAACGTGGGCAACGAGGATAGCCAGGGCGGGATAGAGGGAAAAGATATACCAGGGGATTTTGCTCTGGGCGGCGGTGAAGACGGTGAAGACGAGAACGACGAGGATGAGTAGCACCCTTGAGGGCCGCTCCCCTTTGACGTTTTTGGGCAGGGCCAGGGCAAAAGGGGAAAGGTAGAACCAGGGGAAGAAGTAGAAACGCAGCGCCGTGATGTAGAAATCGTAGGCTCGCGGCTGGACGGCGACGTTGGTCGTGGCTCGTGTGACGACGTTAAAAAAGATGTACTGCTCCACGAATAGTTCACTGTGTTTCAGGTAGACTACTATGTGCCAGGGGACAAGAAGAACGACGGCCAGGAGAACAGCTTGCCGGAACTGCCTTGATTGAAAGGTTGCCGTAAGTTGACGGTCAAACAGCAGCGCCAGGAAAATAGTCGCCGGCGCAACCAGGGCGCCGGCCGATTTGGTCATGAAGGCCAGCGCGAAGGCGATCCCTACCAGATACCACCAGCGCTGGTTTCCCTCTCGCAGACGAACGTAGGCATAGACGGCCAGGTAAATGAACAGGTTCATAAGAATGTCAAAGACACCATCGCGGGCCAGGGTCAGGAACTGCTGGCTGGTCAGCAAAATAATGGACGCCAGAATGGCGGCCGGCTGGCCAAACAGGCGCCAGGCAATCAGGAAGACAACGGCGATGAGCAAGATACCAGAGAGGGCTGAAGTCGCCCTGGCCCACAATTCATTGACGCCAAAGAGTTGAAAAAGTATCGCCGTTAGCCAGTAAAGCAGGGGAGGTTTGTGCAGATGGGGTTTGTAACCCCAATGGGGGGTCAGCCAATCGCCGCTCTGGATCATTTCCTTCGAGACCTCGGCGTAAATGGCTTCGTCAAAGTCGCGCAAGGTCCCCTGGCCCAGGCGCCAGAATAGGGCCAACGCCGCCAACCCACAAACGGCCAACAGCGGCCAATGGGTTGCGAGGCGTAGGCGCAGGCGCTGGTAGGGAAAAACCAGAGTTTCTTCCAAGGCGACACGAGACAAGCGAGATAGGGTGGGTACTGGACCCCAGCCGGCCAAATTGTAACCTGACAGGCTTGTAGCGTCTACCGTTTACTCGATTGTTTCCGGCAAATTGACTGGATAATTCAAGTGGGGTTGGAGCGTGCGCCAGGCAGCCAGGCTGGCGTCGTCGCGAACGTCGGGAGCGAACCCAAAGTGCAGGTACAGGTTGACGGCCGGAACCCGGAGCGTGAAGGTATCCAGGCAGGCCCGCCGGTGGCCCAGTTCATGCAGTCGCCACAAGACTGCGCTCAACAGCGGCTTGGCCAGGCCGCGCCCCTGCCATTCCGGCGCAATGGCCACCCAATGGACCAGGCCGTCGGCCTGGCCATCCGGCCGGTCGCGGAACCAGGCCGTCGTCGTGCCAATCGGCGTTCCCTCTGGGTCTAGCAAATAGTACTGCCGTTCGGCTAGCAGCGTCTCGTCCGTCCCAAACTCCCGCCTAAACAACTCCGGCGTGACATGGAAGTGCTTCTCGGCCAGCAGGTGAATGCGGTACCACTGTTCGGCGTCCCCCGGCCGGTATCTACGAATGGTATAACCCGGCGGCACAGGATAGCGTGGCAACCCCTCCAGTGTTTCCCGCACCATCGAGACATTGTGCGGCCTAATTTCCATACTCAGCCCTCCCCACCCCTACGCCTTCGCCGGAGCAGGTACCTGCGCCTGGGAGACCATATTCAGAATCGGCAACGTCATCAGGTTAGTAACCAGGGCCACGACGACGATGATGGTGAAGGTCACGTTGGTGATGATATTCATCTCCAGGCCAATCAGGCCGGCTACCAGCACAAGCAGGCCGCGGGTGTTAATGAGGGCGCCAATGATCCCGACTTCGCGCCAGGAAAGACCAAACAGCTTCACCGAGGCGGCGGCGATAAACTTCCCGCCAATAGCGGCGGCCAAAACCAGCAGCGTCGCAGGCAGCGTTTCCAGCGTCAGCAGCTTCAAGTCGGTCTGGAAGCCGGCCAGGGCAAAAAAGATGGGCAGGAGGAACACCATGGCCACGTCGTTGACTTTGCCGGCAATGGAGCGCCGCATGGCCGGGTCTGGTGGCAAGATCAGGCCCCAGGCAAAGCCCCCCACCAGGGCGTTGATGCCTACCAGATGGCCAATCAGGGCATAAAGTACCAGCCCGGCAAAGCAAATAGCCATCCCGTTGCCGGTGAGCGCCTCGCCTTTCATCATGCCCGGCAAAGTGCGGGCCAGCCACGGCCGGACCACAAACCAGGATACCACGGCAAAGACGACGATCCAGACGATTCTGAGGATAAAATCGCCAAACCCCTGGGCCACGGCCACAGTCCCGGCAAAGGCAATGTACAGGAACATCAAGACCGACATAATGCCGGTGGCAGCCACACCCAGGGAGCCCATCGGGGAATTGAGTTCGCCGCGCTCCATCAAGATGTGGGCCATGACCGGAAAGGCTGTCACCGACAGCGCCGCGCCGATGAAGAGGGCAAAGGGCAACAACGTCTCGCCGGCCGGGCCGTAATAAACGGGGGTGTGTACGAGCTGGGCCACGGGGAAGCCTAAGACGGCCGGCACGGCCACGGCCAGGACGGCCAACAGCCCGGCCTGGCCCGCCCGCCCTTTCACCCGGCTCATATCGTACTCGACGCCGGCCAGAAACATAAACAGGGCCAGGGCGATCGTGGCGATGACGCCCAACACCGGCCGGGCTTCGGTGGGGGCAATCACCCTGGACAGGTTGTCACCCAGCAGCGTCGGACCCAACAAAACGCCGGCCAGGATTTCGCCGACCACCCGAGGCTGCTTGATCTTGACCATGAGGCTGCCCAGAAGACGGGCCAGGACGACAATCAGGAAGATGTCTAGCAGCACGTACGCTATCAGCGCCGGCCCGATCACATTTGTTGGAGGAGTTAACTGCTGTAACCATTCAAACATCTTTTTCTTCCTTCTATTTAGGAGGGTGACTCTCCTGGCTCGTTGAGGGGTTGGGTTAAAACGCCAGGATTGTCCAGGGCCAGTTTAACGGCCATGCGATGGGACAAAAGTTTATTCATCATTGGCCCGGCCATCAACGAGGTGATCAAGGCCATGACGACGATGGCCACGAAGATACGCTCGTCAATCACGCCGTTGGCCAACCCCACCCCGGCCAGGATAATGCCGGTCGCGCCCCGCGCATTAAGGCCAAAGCCGATGGCCCACGCCTCCCGGTTGAGGGGCATCCCGGCCACCTTAGCGCCCAAGAGCACCGCACCCACTTTGCTCAGGCAGGCGACGACGACGATGAGCAGCACCAACAGCCCGTCAAAGTTGACGATAAAGTCGGTGGTCATGCCCATGGATACAAAGTAAATCGGGGCAAAAAAGCTGAGGACAAAGTGGTTGATTACGTCGTGGGCTTCACTATGTTCCTGGTCGTCGCCGCCCAGGGCTACGCCAATCAGGAAAGCGCCCAGGAAGGCGTGAATACCCAGCGCCTCGGCCGCGCTACCCGCCACCAAAATCACCAGGGCGGTCAGGGCGATGAAGCCGCTCGGCCAGGAGACGTGCCCTCTGGCCCAGTGGAGCGCGCGTGGCGCTATCTGCCGCCCCAACCCTAAGACGACGAAGAAGAAGAGCACCACCAGGATGATACTCACCGGCAGGCTGGTCGGAGTGGCCTGGCTGGTAGGAGCGATGTCACCCAAGATGATGGCAAACAACGTCCAGTTTATTAAGTCGTCCACAATCGTCGCCGTCATAATCAGCGTCCCAATTTCGCCCTTTAACATCCCCAGGTCCATCAGGATGCGGGCGATCACCGGGTTGGCCGAGTTGGCCAGGTTCATACCAATGAACAACGCAAAGGAAAGGTAATGTTCCTGCACGGCCGCTCCCCAAAAGTCGCGGGGCGCCAGGTAAACCAGGGCCACGCCAATACCAATAGGCACCAGTGTGCCAATAAGTCCAATCAAAATAGCTCGTCGCCCCAGCCGCCGCAGGTCAGACAGGTTGACCTCCAGCCCGGCAATAAACAAGAAGAACAACATCCCCAGCTTAATAGACGCGTCACGCACCACGCCGACGCTGGCCGAAGATTGAAAGAGCCAGGCATACAGGGCCGGGATCAGCGCTCCAAACAACGTGGGGCCAAGGAGGATACCGCCAAACATCTCGCCGACCACGGCCGGTTGTCTGGCCTTACGCATCAGTTGCCCAAAAAAGACGGCGCAGGCGAGCATCAGGGTAATTTGGAGGGCGAACTTAACGAAGTCTTGGGAGTTCATGTTGCTTCTTTCATTCTCCTTTGGCCACGGGTAGCCCAAAGCCATCAGGGACGGTTGTTACGGGGTGCCCGGCCGACCGGCACTTAAGGGCACAATCTTAATCTTTGATTTTCACTTCGTCCAGCAATTTAAATATTGACTGGATAGAACGTTTGTGCTATCATTGAATGACCAGGCAATTTTTTACGACCACTTCTGCCTGATTCACCTATCATCCAAAAGGAGACACATCTATGGCAGGCAATTCTGTTGTTCACATTGAACTGGCGTCCACCAACCCGGAGGGGACTGGCGAGTTTTATCGCCAGCTTTTCGGCTGGAAGATCGAAGCCTCCCCCTTCGGCGAGGGGCAGGTCTACGTCCAGTTTCAGCCGGATTCCGGCCCTGGCGGCGGTTTCCCGGGGGCCGATGGCCAGATGTTCAAGCCTGGCGAAACGCTCGTCTACGTCGGCGTCGAGGACATTGAGGCCACCCTGGCCCGGGCCGAATCCTTGGGGGGCAAAACTGTGCTCCCCAAGACAGAAATCCCCGGCGTTGGCCATTTCGCCATTCTCATAGACCCCCACGATAGCAAAATCGCTCTCTATACGAGTATGAACCAATAAGCGAAGGTGGGTGAGGGGCGACTTTCAGTCGGGCGACCTTTAGTCATCCCTCACCCACCTTTGGGTAAACGATAATCACCGCCGGTAGCGGGGCGTAGGCGGGGATACCATCGGCCGGCTCGGCCAGCAACAGGCCACTGGAGGGGCCGCCGTCCAGGTTGAGGGCAGCCTCTATCTCCAGGTCCGATTCCACCAGGTAACGACTGATCTGGTGGAGGGTAAACGTTCCCGTCCCGGCTATTATGAATAGGAAGCGGCCCTGCCGATCCTGGGCGACCACCGTGCGCCGGGCCATCAGGCCGTCCTCCTCCGGGTAAATCACCCCGCTCGGCCGGACCAGCATCGGGAAAGATTGCAGGCCGGCCAGCAGCGGCTCGGCCGGGTCGTATGGTTGCTCCGGCAGCCAGCGCAACTCAGGTCCGGCGGCGGTGATGGCCAGCATCCCGCCAAAATCCTGGTAACTGACCCCGCTGGCTCGGCCATTGACTACGATTAGGCCGGTAGCCACGTATGCCTCCGTATAAAAACCGCCATTAACGACCAGCAACGCGCCGGTATCGGCCAGCCATTGCTCCAGGGCTTGCGGCTGGCCCGGCCGGTAGGCCACGTCAAAGCGGTAGCCGGCCGGGTCCACCCGGATCAGATAGAGAGCCTCGACCGGTTGGATGCCACTCCGGGGCAACGTGATTAGCCGCCGTTCCAACCCCGGCCGCAGCGTTTCCCAACCGGTATCAGGCGGCCGGCTGGGCACAGGCAGAGCGGTGACGGGGAGCCCGCCAGGCGCCAGGGTTGGCGGGCTCGCTGTATGGGCCAGGGGCGCGGGGGTGGGCGCCGGCAGGCGACCGCTCAAGACGCAGCCAAGGAGGAACCAGAGGAGCCCTACCGCTCCCCCCAGGCGGGTCAGGCGCCACCTCATTCTTCTTCCACCAGCATGTCCGCCAGCGTCGTCTCGGCCACCGGTTCGCTGGCCAGGATAATTTCGGTCCGGTGAATGCGGGCCGCCAGCGGGTCTAGCTCCAGGGCTTCCAGCACCTCGTCAGGCCGGCCGGTTTTGGCCGGCAGCAGGCTCAGTCGCATGGCCAGGACCACCGCCGGCTCCTCCGATTCGTCTACTTCCAGCTCCAGGAGCAGCGGCCGCAGGTCGTAGCTTTTGCCGCGCCGGGAGCGGGCGAGGGTCTCGCTGGCCAGCAAGGCCTCGACCCGCCGGTCCAAATCAGCCCTGTCCACCAGGTCGGTGAGCGTCACCCGGTAGGTGGCTTCGGCCGTTAGCGTTTGCAGAGCCGGCGCGTCCAACGGCGCCTCGAACACCTGGTGGACGACGATGCCTGGGGCCATCTTGCTCATAATTTGCTGTTGGGCCACGGCCGGGTCCATCTTTTCCAGCAGCCAGATGTCGGCCAGCTCGCCGGCACTGGTAAAGCCTAGAGGTAGGGCCGCCGCCAGTTGGAGGCGCGGCCGCTTGTTATAGCCCTGGGTGTAGGCCAGGGGAATCCTGGCCCGGTTCAACGACCGTTCCAGCGTCCGGGCCAGGTCCAGGTGGCCGATAAAACGAGTCGGCCCGACTTTGCTAAACAACAGCCGCAACCGCTGCACGTAATTTGCCTGCATAAGACTTATTGTACCGTCGCCTTAAGGTAAGGGCACAATACATCGTGCCCCTACTCTATGTTCGCCTTCCTTCATTTGGTATAAAATGGACCGCCAATGACCACCAATCTCAATCAAAATAAATTCTCTTTTCTCCTGGCCCTGGCCTGCTGCCTGGGGTTGGCCGGCTGCCAGCGGCCGGACCCCCAGGTGACGCTGGTCCCGTCAGCGGCGCCTCTCATCCTGCCGCCCACCAGCGTTGTCCAGATGCCCGTTAGCAACAACCCCATTCTTCGCCCACCGACGCCGGTCGTCCCGCCCACCCCACTGCCCGCTTACGCCGGCACGCCTACGCCCGACCCCACCCGGCTGGTGGCCCTGGCCGCCGAGGGAGAGTACCAGACTCACTATGTCCAATACGGTGAATCGCTCGGCTACATTGCCCAACTTTACGGCAGCACCGTGGAGGAATTAATGACGATTAATGGCCTGCAAAACAGCGACTTCCTGGCCATTGACCAGCCGCTTCTGGTGCCGGCCGGGGCCACCAACGTCAGCCCCAGTTTCAAAATCATCCCTGACAGCGAACTGGTCTATGGGCCGGCCGGCGGCGACTTCGACGTGCCGGCCGTGGTCGCTTCTTTCGGCGGTTATCTGCTCTTCTACCAGGAAGAGGTCGAAGGCGAATTGTTGAGCGGGTCGAGAATTGTCGAGCTGGTCGCCCACCGTTACAGCGTCAATCCGCGCCTGCTGCTGGCCCTCATCGAGTACCGCTCCGGCTGGCTGACCCAGGGGACGGCCGACAACCTCTATCCCCTCGGCTACGCTACCTCCGGCTACGAAGGGCTATATAAGCAGTTGAACTGGGCCGCCAACCTGCTCAACCTGGGCTTTTATGGCCGGGCTGAAGGAGGCCTCACCACCTTCAACGTCGGCGACGAGCTGCACCTGGCCTTTGCCGGGGACATTAACGACGGTACGGCCGGGGTCCAGATGCTCTTGTCGGCCCATAGTGGGACCACCTATGCTGCCTGGCAGGAAGAAGCAGGGCCATCCGGCTTCTTTGCCACCTTCAGCCGGTTGTTTGGGAACCCTTTTGCCTATACTCGCGACCCCCTCTGGTCACCGGACCTGGTTCAGCCGCCCCTGGCTTTGCCCTGGGCGGCCGGCGAAACGTGGTACTTTACCGGTGGGCCGCATGGCGGCTGGGCCGGCGGCTCGGCCTGGGCGGCGCTGGACTTTGCCCCGGCTCACGAGCAACTTGGTTGCTACACCACCGACGCCTGGATTACCAGCATGTCTGACGGCGTGGTCAGCCGCAGCGACTTTGGGGCGGTGGTGGTAGACCTGGACGGCGACGGTTTTGCCGGCACCGGCTGGGCCATCACTTACATGCACCTGGAATCTCGCGACCGGGTGGCGGCCGGGACCGTCGTTCGGGTGGGTCATGCGCTGGGCCACCCCTCGTGCGAAGGCGGCTTTTCCAATGGCACTCACGTCCACATCAGCCGCACCTATAACGGCCGTTGGGTGGCGGCCGACGGCGCGATTCCCTTCGTCATGGGCGGCTGGCTCTCTCAGGGTCTCGGCCGGGAATACGATGGCCTGCTGGTGCGCGGCGAACTCGTCAAAGAGGCGTGTGAATGCCGGGAAGAGGGGAATGCTATTACGGCGGAGTAGGGGTACGATGCATCGTGCCTTTACTGCCGCGCCAGCATTGGCCCTAAAGGCCGGCCACCCAGCAGGTGCATGTGCAGGTGGTAGACTTCCTGGCCGGCATGGTCGCGGCAGTTAATGAGCAGCCGGTAGCCACTCTCGGCAACCCCTTCCTGCTCGGCGATCTTTTTGGCCACCAGCATCATCCGGCCGGCCACCTGTTCGTCTTCTATTGTCAGGTCGTTAACCGTAGGAATCACCTCGTTGGACACGATGAGAATATGCACCGGGGCCAGGGGGTGAATGTCCCGAAAGGCCGTCACCAGATCATCCTGGTAAATGATGTCGGCCGGAATTTCGCCGCGCACGATTTGGGCAAATATCGTCGTCATATCGCTGCTCCTTTAATAGGGGTACGATGCTCATACCCCTACTAACTCTAACTCTAACCCTAACTCCAGGCAACCTGCTATAATTGGATCTCATGGATGAGCCTTTACGCAGTAAGACCGCGACGATAGACATTTACATCAAGCTGGCCCAGTATCCCATCCTGGCCGAAAAGATTCGCCTGCGCATGCGGGAAGAGCTGTTCCGGCGAGGTATTATCAGTAAGACCGACTTTGAAGCCGAGGTCAAGCTCAAAGCAATGGAGTCCCAGATCCGGGAAGGGCTGCGCGACCCTTTTAACGAAGAGCCGGCCGCCACCTGGCAAAAACGGAAAGCTTTCATCCGCGACTACCACACCGACTTCTACTTCGGCCACAACCTCTCCTCCCAGCTCTTTGAGCAAATTGTCCAGGAAGTACTTAACGACCAGCCTTCGCCCAGCCCTTCCGTGGAGCTATCCTTTAACCCGGAGCTGGCCCCCTGGGAGCTACTCTTCGAGCAGGGGAAAACCTACGAGAAGCTACCGCCGCCGGAGCTGGAGAAGGTCCGCCATCACCTGGAAGAAATCAAGGCCGTACTCATCAAGGGCATGCTCAGCGACCAATTGCCGTACGTCGGCGTGGCCCGCAAGGTCTTTGACGTCCGGGACCTGGAATGGATCCACCAGCGGCGCATTGGTGGCGGCAAGATTGGCGGCAAGGCGGCCGGAATGCTCCTGGCCTGGAAAATCTTGCAGCAACGCGACCCGGAAATCGGGCCGGACATCAGCCAGCATATTGCCATCCCTGAATCTTATTTCATTGCTACCGAGGTTATTTACGACTTCCGGCTGATGAACAAGCTCGACTACCTCATGAACCAGAAATATCGCTCGCTGGACGAGATCCGCGACGATTACCCCAAAATTGTCGAGGCCCACCTGCAGGGGCGCTTCCCGGAAAAAATTGTAGACCAGTTGCGAGATGTGCTGGACACGGTCGGCAATATGCCGCTCATCGTGCGCTCGTCCAGCCTGTTGGAGGACAACTTCGGCCACTCCTTTGCTGGCAAATACCAGAGCCATTTCCTGCCTAACCAGGGCACGCCGGAACAAAATTTACAAGAACTACTGGATGCCATCCGCCGCATTTACGCCAGCACGCTGAACCCGGACGCCATTCTCTACCGGCAGCGCCACAACCTCATTGACTACGACGAACGGATGGCCATTCTGTTGCAAACGTTGCGCGGCCGGCCCTACGGCCGTTACTTCCTGCCCAGCGTGGCCGGCGTCGGCTTCAGCCAGAATACCTTCCGCTGGAACCCCAAGATTCGCCGTGAAGAGGGCTTCTTGCGCATGGTCTGGGGTATTGGCACCCGGGCCGTGGATCGGGTCAGCAACGATTACCCTCGCCTGATTGCCCTCAGTCACCCGAATCTCCGGCCGGAGACGACGGCCAAAGCCATCCGCCAGTATACCCAGCGCTACGTGGACGTGATTGACCTGCAAGAAAACGCCTTTAAGACGCTGCCGATGCGGGAGGTGCTGGAGGAGCTGATGGCCAGGGGCTATCCCGATCTGCGCTACATCACCTCAGTTGACAAAGGGGACTACATCGAAGACCTGATCTCGGCCGGGGCAATGGTCAACAGCCATAAACTCATTCTGACCTTCGACTACCTCATCCGCCAGCCCAAATTCGTCAAACTGATGCGCACCGCCCTGATGCGTCTGGAACAAGCCTACAACCGGCCGGTGGACATTGAATTCACCGTCGAAATTGTTCCCGACTACCCCTACCCCGACTTCGTCCTCCATGTGCTGCAATGCCGGCCGCTCAGCCAGCGCGAAGAGGGCGGGCCAATCATCGTTCCCCGCAACATTCCTGAGGAAGACATCCTCTTTACCTCCTACGAGCTGATTCCCGACGGCAAGATAGAGGGCATCCGCTACGCCATCTTTGTGGACCCTCGCCAGTACCGCCAGATTGCCAGCCAGACCACCCGGCTGGAGCTGGGCCGGGCCATCGGCCGGCTGAACAAAAAGCTGGAAGGCAAAACCTTCATCGTCATCGGCCCCGGCCGGTGGGGCAGCGCCAACATTGACCTGGGCGTCCGCGTCAGCTACGCCGACATCTACAACACCCGGGCGCTCATCGAAATGGCTATCGCCTCCGAAGACGGCGTGCCGGAGCTATCCTATGGCACTCACTTCTATCAGGACCTGGTGGAGGCCGGCATTCACTCCTTGCCGCTGCACCTGCAAAACCCCAAGAGCTGCTTTGACTGGTCCTTCTTCTGCAATTCGCCCAACGTCCTGGCCGAACTCTCTCCTCAGGACGCTCCCGTGGCCGACTACCTGAGGGTCATTGACGTGCCGGCCGTGGCCGGCGGCCGCCGCCTGACTATCCTTATGGACGGCAGTGGAGACGAAGCCATCGGCTTCCTGACCAGCGGCGACTGGCGAGAAGGCAAAGAGGACAAAGGCACCGTCTCCACCTTTTGACGAACCTTCCCTAAACCAGTTCGGAGTCATGGCTTTAGCCATTCTACGGCTGGCGTGATTACCACAAGCTATCAGTAGTTTCGACTATATGAACCTACCCCTACCGGCCGCCAGTTCCGCTCAGGTTGCCCTGTACAAACGCCGGGAGCGGCAGGCCCTGGCCTTGCTGGTGGGCCAGATGTTCTTCCTCTCGCTGGCCCTGGCGCTGCTTAACGTCGCTGCCTATACCCTCTTCCTGGTTGCCTTCGAGAGTAATGAGCTGCCTTACGTCTACCTGGCCGTGGCCGGATGTGTTTCCCTGACTTCTTTTGGTTTGCTGGAGCTGCAAAAGCGCTGGCCATTGGCCAGGATAGTACCCTTGGGCCTGGCTCTCTTTGGCGCGCTCTTCCTGTCCGGTTGGGCGGGACTTACCCTCTCTGGAGCGCCTTTTTTCTCCCTGGCCATGATGGTGGCAGTCAGCCTGTTAGAGCTAACCGGGGCCATTTTGATCGGCGGCCAGGCCGGACACCTACTTGACGTGCGGCAGATGAAAACCCGCTATCCACTGGTAACCACCGGCCTGATTGCCGCCTATATTGTCGGGGGGCTGCTGGTCGGGCCGTTGCTGCGGCTACTGGGCGAACCAGCCCATTTGCTGCTGGTCTCGGCCGGCAGCACGGCCGTGGCCCTGGTCCTGGCGTTACTCACCGCCCGCCATTTTGGCGACGTGCTGGGGCAGGTGGCCGGCCGGGAAAGCCGGCCGGCCCGGCCCTCCTTGCGCTGGCTGGCGCAAAAACCCTACGTCCGGCGTATCTTTGCCTACCAGCTCCTGTCGGCCGTGGCCACCCAGTTGGCCCTCTTTCTCTACTTTGCCCAGGCCGAGCGCCACTACTCCCGGGCGGCCGACCTGGCCCGCTTTTTCGGCAACCTGAACTTCGGCCGGGGTGTGGCTGGCCTGCTCTTTACCGGCCTCCTGGCCGGCCGGCTCCTCAGCCGCTACGGGCTACGCTTAGGGCTGGTAGCTAACCCGGCCGGCGTGGCCGTCATCCTGGCCTTGATGCTGCCGGCCGCTTTCTGGCCGGCAGCCGGCGGGCTGCTCTTCTGGCTGGCCGTCGCCGCCTACCTGGCCGACCTGATGCTCACCGACGGGATGACCAACACCGCTATTAAGACCGCTTACCAGGCCCTGCCGGACGCCGAACAGGCCGCCGTCTCGACCATCGTCGAGGGCGTCGGCATTCCCCTGGCCTTCGGCCTGGCCGGCCTTTTTTTGCTCCTGGTAGCGGCCGTGCCGGCACTGTCCCTGGCGGCCGTCGTTGCCCTGACCCTGGCCGTCAACCTGCTCTGGACGACCGCCAGCCTGGCCACCTATCGAAGCTACGCCGGCGAGCTACTGCAAAAACTACGCCGGCGCGGGCTGCGCCAGGCTCCCCTCTGGCTGGAGGATAGTTCCAGCCTGGCCGTCATCCAAAAGCTGCTGGATAGCGACAACCTGGTCCAGGTGCGGCTGGCGCTGGAGGCGCTGGCCCAGGCGACACCCCCAGCCCTGGAAAACGCCCTCCTGCGCCTGCTGGCCCACCCTGGACCGGAAATGCAGCAGGAAGCGCTGCGGCGGTTGGCCGGCCGGCCCTTTCCAGCGGCGCTGCCGGCCGTCCAGGTCCTCCTGGATTCTCCTTCATCAGAGGTGCGCGGCCAGGCGTTGCAAACGCTGTGTACCTTGGGCGGAAAGGCGGCCGTGCCCCAGGTCACCCCCTATCTAACCGACCCCGATCCGGCCGTTCGCCTGCCGGCCCTGGCCGGGCTGCTGCGGGACGGCGGTGCAGACGGCCGCCAGGTCGCGTGGGAGCCGTTGCTGGCTCTGACGTTCTCCCCTGGGGCGGCCGAACGCATCCAGGCTGCCCAGGTGATCGGCAACACCGGGCAGGCGTTGCTGGCCCAGCTCCTGCAAAAGCTGCTGGCCGATAGCGACCCGGCGGTGCGCCTGGCCGCGCTGGCCGCCGCCGGGGAAACCAAAGCGCCTGAGCTGCTGCCGGCCGTGCTAGACAACCTGGCCGCGCCAACCACCCGCCCGGCCGCCCTGGAGGCGCTGCGGGCCCAACCCGACGTGGCCCTGGAAACGATTCACCGCGCCCTCAGCGGCGAGATGGTCTGCGAGCCACCGGTGCTGGCCAGCCTGGTACGGCTGGCCGGCCGGCAGCCGACGCCGGAAGCGGCCCGGCTGCTACTGCGCCACCTGGAATACCCTGATCCGGACATCCAAAGCCAGGTGCTGAGCGCTCTGCACGCCAGCCCATTTTCGAGCCAGGCGATGGCTGGGGTGGACTGGCAGCCGGCGTTGAGCCGCCAGGTAGCCTGGACTGGGCAGTTGCGCCTGGCCGCCCAGGCGGCCGCCGGCGGGCCGGCCAAGGCCCTGGCCCCGTTACAGCGGGCCTTGCAGCAGGCCTTCCGCCAGACCCGGCAACGGCTGTTTTACCTGCTGGCCTTCCAAAACCGTTGTCCGGCACTGCTATCGGTGGAAGAACACCTGGAGAGCGGCGACCTGCGCCGCCGGGCGCTGGCGTTGGAGACGCTGGAAGTCAACCTGACTAAAAAACAAAAGGGATTGATTCTGCCGTTGGTAGACGAAGACCGGCCGCCGGCCGGCCCTCCATCCCCCTGGTTAAACCCGGCGACGATGGCTCCAGAGCCAGATGGCTGGCTGGCGCCGTTACTGGCTGGGACGGTCGTCGGGGCAGGCAACTGGAGCCGGGCCTGCGCCATTTATGCCGTGGCCTGCCTGAAAATAGATGAGCATGTGGCGTTGGTCGAGGCGGCCTTGCAGGCCGAGGCGGCGGTGGTCCGGGAAACGGCCGCCTGGGCGCTGCGGCGGCTGGCTCCTCAGCGTTACCTGGTACTGGCGGCCCCCTTGCACCATGATCCCGATCCCCAGGTAGCCCGTCTGGCGGCTTACCTGGCCACAACTTCCCCAGGAGATGGCGTGATGTTGCTGACGATTGAACGCGTGGCGCTTTTGAAAACAGTTGAAATCTTTGCCAATACGCCCGACGCGGCTCTGGCGGCCGTAGCTCAGGTCATGGAAGAGGTTGAGGTGGCCGTCGGCCAGACCTTCATCCATGAGGGGGATATTGGCGATTGCCTTTACGTCATTGTCGAGGGCCAGGTCCGGGTCCACAGCGCCGGCCAGACGATCATCGTCCTGGGGCCGGGCAAGAGTGTTGGCGAGCTGGCCGTGCTGGACCCGGAACCACGGGTAGCCTCGGCGACGGCCGTCACGCCAACTTTCCTTTTCCGCCTGGATCAGACTGCTTTCGAGGCAGTGATGGCCGACCGGCCGGAGATTGCCCGGGACGTCATCCAGGCCCTCTGCCGCCGCCTCCGCGAAGAAGGCCGTTCCCTTGTAGAAGCCCAGATGTCGTGATGGGCCATCACGGCCGCGGCCGGAAGCGACGCACCAGCGTCCACAAGCCTAGCCCGGCCAGGACAAACGGCCCGGCCACCACTACGACCCAGATGACGATATCAGCCAGGACCTGGAAGATGCGCATGAACACCGCAAACGCCTGCCGGAAGGTGTTGGCCGGGCTCCAGCCGCCGGATACGACCGGGGGCGGTGAGGTTGTTCCGGCCGGCTGCAACTGGACCGTCACCTGTGAAAAGGGCGGGCCGCTGCCCCGGCCGGCGCTGACCACCGTCTCCGAGACCCGCTCGCTAACGACTGTTCCCAGGCTGTTCAGTTCGCGCCGCAGCTCCTCGAACCGGTCTACGGGCACAGCCAGTGCCAACGTCGTGTACAGCGCCCCGTCCCGGTACCAGGAATAGGAACTGACCAGGTAGCCACCCCGCTCGTAAGCCTCATCGGTGGCCCGTTGGGCGGCCACTTCCGTATTTCGCACCTCCAGCTCCAGGTAAGCGGTGTGGACGACTACCCACTGGCCTGGCGGGTCGCGATACCCACTGGCTACCTCTCCTTTGCGGGGGTAGCTGGCAATCAGCTCCGGCTGAGACGTACCGTTGCAGCCCACCAGCCACCACAACGCCAGCAGGAACAGCCCTACCGGCCGGTATTTCAGTAAGTGTTTCATTGTCGTCTCCTCCAGTAAAGCGATGAGCGCAGTTGGTTGAGTTGGGCGGCCCAACTCCGCCGGCTACGAGCAATGAGCGATGGAGTCGCCGCTACGCTCTGTTCATTGATCATGGCCTGCGATTGGCTTTGCCAATCGTCAGTTATCACTTTATAACAACTCACTGGGGAGGGCTTGACAAGAGGGTGACAGGGTTTTGACAGGGCTTGACAAAAAATAAGACCCCGCAGGTCTCCGAGACCTGCGGGGTCTGGAATGGCAACATCCTCCGGGCCAGTAGACCTACTCACCCCGCACGTAGTCGAGATAGAACGTGCCACCGCCGCTGACCCAGACGAAAATTCCATTGACTTGGCTCAGGTCAGGCGCCGTGCAACCAAGATTCAACAGGTCCAGTTCAATCGTGGTGGTTGTGCCGGGATTGACCCAGCCCCAAGAACCCTGGCACCATGTCCAACTACTGCCAAGTTTGAGGGCTATGTTGGTGGATGTGCCCGCTCCCGTGGTCTGAAGGTCAATCTTTAGGGTGGTTTTGTTGCTCAAATCTACCGGTGCGGCAAAGTCCAGCCCGAACCAACCGCCGTCGTTGGTCTCTACCCGCAAACTATAGCTACCGTCTGTATGGAAAGCGGCGCTTTGGGCAACGGAACCGGCGTTGCTTTGCCAGCTTCCTGGTGCCCAGCCTTCGGTGCCGGTCTCAAAGGAGAACATCACAATTGGCGCGGTTGGGCTGGGCAGCACGATTACACTCAAGTTGGCAGCGTTGGAGGTCCGGCCGTCGCTATCAGCAATGGTGTAGCTGATCGCGGCCTGGCCGGAGAAGCCGGCCGCCGGCGTGAACAAGACCATACCATCCGGTTGCCACTCAAAGGTACCGCCGGGGACGGTGCGCGTCACCTGTTGGCCGGTTGTCTCCGGGTCCAGGTCTACCGTGGATGGCTCTAAGACCGCACTGCCGTAGGTGATGTCGTTGGCCGGTGGGTCCAGAGTCACGGCCGTTTCAAATTCGGTCACGGCCGTATCATGATCAGCCACGGGAGGGAAGACCATCGCCTGGTTGGCAGTCATCATCGCCGCAAAATTACTGATGGTAATGCAAACCGGGCTGGGACAGTAAACGGTGAACCCATCATAATCAGGATAGTAGCTGCCGTCATCTTGCAGGCCGGACAAAATCCAGTACAGCGCGCCGCTGCCGCCATTTTCAAAAACGGTGTTTGTCCATTCTTGATAGACCACGTTGCGTATGCTTTTGTCCTGCAAGCCATACTCGCCGAACACGGCCGGTCTATTGATGGCCTGGGCGTCGGCAATGTGGCGTTCAATCCATTCAGTGCTCCAGTCCACATCTTTGCCCCAGCTATCAGGGTAAAGGTGGAATGACAGTACGTCAACCTTTGGCAGGCTAGCAAAGGCGAGCGTGTCCACGCCTTCGTTACAATTTTCTGTCCAGTCCGCCGCCCCAGGGATGCAGTAAAAGCCCTCGTCACCCACAGAAACGAGATGTTTGGAATCAATACTTTTGATGAAGTGGGACACGTCATCAGCCCAGGCGATCAAGGTCTCTGTGGTGCAGTTTGCTGAGCGTGGATACACGCCACTCCCTATGCAGCGTGGTTCATTCCCCAGCTCCCAGGTCATAATGGTCGGGTCGTCCTTATACTTGAGCCCGGTATAGATGTTGGTGCGGTTGAGCAGGTGGGCGATCCAATCCTTGTACCACTGGCGGATAACCGGGTCGGTGTAGAAATCGTCGTGATACGCCCCGCCACGCCAGCGCACATATTGGTCCATCCCGCCAAAGTCACGCCAGTTGTTGGTTAAAGGAATGACCAGCTTAATGCCTTCCTGTCCAGCTTTGTAGACGACGTAATCCAGATGTTCCAGGCCATCCGCGCCGTCGTTGAAGGCAGGCCCATTTCCATCCCAATAATGGAAGTAGACGCCATCGGCCTTGCCGTGAACGGAATTTGAGCCGTCCTGGTTGCCAATGTCGAGAAAGCCCCAGGTACGCAACACGGTAAAGCCGTTGGCCGCAGCCGTTTCCAGCACATCGTCTACCATGAATTGTGATTTGTACATCAGGTAATAATTGTTTGTGCCGGCAAAGCGGAACACCCGGCCGTGCAGCCGCAACTCAGCGCCGGATCGTTTGACAAAATCGCTGCCGTTGTTCCCGGCCTGTGCCGTGGCCACAGCCGCCAGTGACAGAAGCACGAATATCAATAACAGCAAGCGTGTCCTCATTCGCCAATCACTTTTTCTAAACATCGCAAACCTCTCCTAACAATACACGAACTCTCTACTCTCTACTCTGCTACGCTCTTGACCGAGTTTCGTTCGATGAGCGACGGCCGTATCACCGTACGCACAGCTCCCGCGGCCGGAAATTCAATGCGGTTGAACAGCAGTTGGGCGGCCAGCCGGCCCATCCCCATCTTGTCTACACGCATTGTTGTCAGGGCAGGCGTAACGTGTTGCGCCAGTAGGACGTTATCAAAGCCGATAATCGAAAGGTCGTCGGGGATGGTTTTCCCTTGAGCCTGTAGCGCCCGCATAATGGCAATGGCGATTTCGTCGTTACAGGCGAAGATAGCTGTGACTTCTGGATGTTGTTGCAGATAGACGAGCGTGGCGGGTACGGCCGCCTCCCAGTGTAGAGGGCTGTCTACAAAGTGTGGCTTTAACTGATTTTCAGTGATAGCACGGGTGTACCCTTCACGCCGTTCCTGGATAGAAGGGTAGGCATGACTCTGGCTGCCCGCAATGGCGATTTGCCGGTGACCGTTTTGGATAAGGTAGCTGGTCGCCTGGTATGCACCAGCCACGTTGTCGGTGACAACCGCATCGAAAGGGTCGCCATCGGCGTAAGCATCCACCAGGACAACGGGCATGCTTTGTGGTTGGAAAACGGCCAGCATGGCTTCATTCAGGTGCGCCCCTACCAGCAACAGGCCGCCAGCTTCTTGCCGGCGCAGCAGGCGCGGTGGCTCCAACAGGTTGTTTTCTTCGTCTACGGGCAGGTGGGCATAAATGAGGTTAATGTGGCGCTGGCGACAGGTGGCTTCGATGCCGGCCAGCACTGGAGCATAGAATTGATTGGTTTCCAATATGTCGTCGGGGCGGGTTTTCAGGAGAAGACCGACGCTGTGAATTTCGGCGTGAATGGTAGACGGCCAGGACAATTTATGCACGTAACCCAGCCGTTGGGCCGTATCCAGCACACGTTGGCGGGTTTCGTCACTGATGCCTGGCTTATCACGCAGTACCAGGGAGACAGTGGCCGGGGAAACGCCGCTATCACGGGCAATATCACTGATAGTGATTTTGGCCTGCCCATTATTGCTCCGGTCGTTCATAGGCAATTTTGTAAATATTCAATAACAGGAATTAGATAATTTAATGGAATTTTAGAAATATTGGTTAAACCTGTCAAGTCTGTAAGTTGGCACTCTGCCCTGCCCATCCGTGTCTCCCCATTCCACCCCAATCCAAAATCTAAAATCTAAAATTGAATCGCCCACCCGGCCGCTATGTACAATCGCCAGCGCGCCGCTGCGTCCAGGTTGCTGTGCTTCAGCGCTCCCAGGCAGGAGAGGGCCAGGGCCAGGTCGAATTCGCGGGGCCGGTCGGAGTTGAACAGGCAGCGGCCGGCTATCTCCCGCAGCGTCCTCAGCAGCAGCCCGCCCTCCTCCTCTAACAGCAGGGGCACGTATCCCTCGGCCGAGACCGGGGGTAGGACCAGCACATGGGCGATAATCTCGGCCGCCAGGTGGGCAAAATCAAAGAGGGTGTGCCCGTCCCGGGTATTGGCGAAGTCAATAAGCCAGACCAACCCGCCCGGCCCGACCAGGATGTTCTCCAGGTTCAGGTCGCCGTGAATGGTGGACTGGGTGCCGCTGACGGTCTCGTTGAGCAGCCCCGGCAGCGCCGCCAGCGGCTCCGGTAGCCCGTGGCAGTCGAAGACACTTTTATCGAACTCGGCCGTCCACTCCTTTAGGAGGCTATCCCGGGTCGCCACCACCCGAGCCGTCGCTCCCTCGGGGTCGGCCGGGCTCAACCAGCGCAGCCGCAGCGGCGGCTGGCCGGACTGGGTCTCGCCTCGCAGCGAGAGCTGCCCGTCCGCCTTCCGCTCCACCACCCGGAAGTGGCGCAGGGTAACCACGTCGCCCACCTGCCAGCCAACCTCCTCCGGCCCCACCCGGCCATCGAACAGCACCCCCTTCCCCGCGGCCGGTTCGAGCGTATAGTGTGAGGGCAGCTTGCGGTCGTACTCCTGGGCCAGGCGGAAGGTGTACGGCCGGCGCTGCATCCACCAGTTGGGGCCAAAGGTGCGGAACAACTTCTCCAGCAGTGCCGGGTCGGGCTCGGCCAGCAGCGCCTGGCGCAGACTCACCGGCCGCTGGCCCGGCTCGCCGATGAAGGTGTAGCGCAGCCCGGCCAGGGGAATTTTGGA